>NZ_JAPCZO010000009.1:0-273924 GCF_025941625.1 Rhizobium acaciae | reverse complement strand
TCGTTCAGGCAAAAGAAAACCATCCACCAATTTGGTGCCTAAGACGCTTGACTGTGATTCGTGGAAATGCGATTCTCGATGTGCTTAAGATCTGAGAAGGGCTTCCACGACGGCGTCGTTGGGGGCCTTTTTCTTTTGCGCGCTACGCTCCTCTGTCCTTGTTGAACTCCTGGAACAGGCCCTTCAGCCTTTCCTGGACGAATTGATCGAAACCGGGCGCGGTCTTGCCGTCGAAGACGAAGGTCGCACCGGATGCTGTCTTCTTGATCATGACAGGCACGCCACTAACCTGGGTTTTGGCCATCGCCGGCTTCGGCGCAGCCGTCTTCTTCGTTGCCAGAACGAGTGCCCGCTGAAACCGCTCGTCGCTCGAAATTTTGCGCGCGTCGTCCGCGGACAACTCAGCGACGATCTTTTCGACGTCGGCTTTCTCAAGCCGCTCGCCCAGTTCCAACCATCGCCGGCGGCCGATATCAGGTGCCGCACCTATGGCGTTGACGAGATCAAGGGGGACCTGTCGTATGACGATCAGCATTCTCGACAGCGCCGCCTTGTCCACGCCGAGAGCCGCCATGATGACATCGCGGCCAAAGCTGCGTTCCTCGAGCCGTGATGCGAAGAGCGCGCGCTCGATGTAGGAGAGATTGGTTCGAGCGCTGTTTTCCTGTCCCTGGCTGACGACCAGTTGACCGTCGGTGAGATCGCGGACGACCGCGCGCACCCGGATGCCGATTTCTCGGGTGGCAGCCAGGCGCCGATGGCCGTAGGCGACCTGATAGCGTCCCCTGGTTTCGGGATGCGGGCGGACAAGGATCGGAACCTGCTGCCCATGCTCGCGGATCTGCTCGACAAGCTGTGCGAGTTCGGCTGCATCGATCGCCAATCGATCGCTGACGAAGGAAGCGTCGATCAGGCCGGGATCGAGTTCGACGATAGTCTGGCCGGTGGCAAGCTGCCGTTCCAGCTCACTCGCCCGCTCCATTTTCTCGGTAATGTTGCCGAGCGTCTTGGTGATGCCGCCGACCGGCGCTGCACTGCGCTCCTGCGGCACGAATCCCGCGATCGGGCGATTGTCGCGCGGTGCGACTGCGTCCATTCTTTCCGGGCTCGGAGCGGAGATTTCGATGAGGTTCTTGCGCGCCATCTATCTATTTCCTCCCCCAGGTCGAGCGAATATGCGCCTCGATCTCGCCGTTCACGAGGTTGAGGGATTCCAGAGCCCGATCGTAGGTTCCGCGTGTGAACTGCGACCGCTCAACCTCGTAGAGTGTCTGCTTGGTGACGCCGGCGTCGGCGACCGCCGTCGACTTCACCATGGCGTTGTGGAGCATTCGATTGCCGAAGATCGCCCGCATGAAGCCGGTCATCTGGCTTTGCGGTCCGTCGTTCGGCTCGAACCGCGTCACGAGATAGCGCATCCAGTCATAGCTGGTACGCCCGCCGGCCTTTTCCACGACCGACATCAGCTCACTCGTCATCGTCAGAAACTGCGACATCGACATGACATCCAGCATTTGCGGGTGGACCGTGATCAAGACCGAGGTGGCCGCGCAGAGCGCCGACATCGTCAAGAACCCCAGCTGCGGCGGGCAGTCGATGACCACGACGTCGTAAAGGCTTTCGATCTCCGTCAGGACCTCGCCGATGCGGGCAAAGAACATCGTCTCCGCCGTACCCGACGCCATCGCCTTCGGCGTCTCGTGCTCGAATTCCATCAGCTCGAGATTGCCCGGAATGAGATGCAGATTGGGCGTGTAGGTGGCGCGCACGATGTCGGCGATGGGGCGCGGCTCCTCATATCGGATCGCACCGTAGATCGTTTCGCCCTCTCCGACGTCGAACTCCGGCTGATGGCCGAACAAGGCGGACAAGGAGGCTTGCGGATCGAGGTCGACGGCGAGCACGCGGTAGCCCCTGAGCGCCATGAATTGCGCCAGATGGGCCGCGGTGGTGGTCTTGCCCGAGCCGCCCTTGAAATTCATGACGGAGACGATCTGGAGCTTTTCCCCCGGCCGGCGCGCCGGCACATATTTCGGCGTTCCGTTTCGCTCGTCGAGGACCCGGCGAATCCGGTCCATATCGGTTGCACTGTAAAGCCGCCGTCCGTTTGCGAGCGGATCCGGCCCATGGCCGTCGGCGGCCACCTGGCGGAGATAACCTTCGCCGATACCGATGAAGGCCGCAGCTTCCGCCGGCGAAAATGTTCTGATGGTCTTTTGCGAGAGCGGGGGAAAGATTTTTGCCTGATGCTGCTGAAGTTGATAGGATAACTCCTTCGCATCTGTTGCCAGAAGCGACGGGAGATGCTCTTGATCGTCCTGAAGAGCAAGGCTCGGCTGCATGGTCTTTTTCCCAAGTAACTGCGCAATTTTGAACGAAAGCGCTTCAGTTGCGCAGTTACTATATGCCTCGATTCGTTACCAATTTACAAATGCTTAACCAAACCGCCCGTTTCAGCCCATCGCGGCGGCTGGCGAGATGCGCCAGATTTCAAGTGATTCGCGCATTGCCGATCACTCGAAGTGACTAACCACGGTGGCTTTCCAGCCGACCGGGAGGTCAACCGCGTCGCCATATAAGCCTAATGTATCAATAGCTTGGGCGCTTCCTCTCTATTTCCCATCGCCCTTCAGGTAGTTGTTGCCGTTGATCACCAGAAGCCCGTCGGAACCTTTGTCCGGCTCGAATATGCTCATGGTCTCGGTCTTGCCGCTCGCATCGGTCAGGTCGAGACGGTAGCCGGAAAGCTTGTAGCGCCCGCTGGCGCCCGGCCGGTTGCTTGACGTGGTGACGCCCAATTGCGATCCGCCAATTTCGTTCGTCATCGAGGCGCCCGACCAGCCTGAGCGTTCGAAAGTGCCGTCTCGATGAAGCCTCAGCGTATGGCTGGAAGCCACCGATCCCGACGAGGTCGCGGTCATGCCGCTCGAGGCGAAGGTGGATACCCATTCGCCGTCGAGCGTCGCACCCTCATCAAACGGCGGCACGGCGCGGTAGTCTGCGTCGGCAATCATCAGGTCCTCACCTTTTTTCGAGAATGTCTTCGTCTCGATCTCGATCGTGCCGTAGGCGGAGGTGACGCTGCGCATTTCGATCGACCCGGCGGAAAAGAAAAACCCGCCGCCGGCAAGCTTGTAGAGGCCGCAATCTGTCGGGGTGTCCCTGCAATGTTCGGCAATGCTCCGGCCGCCCTTCGGCAGCTCCGTGCTGAACAGCCCCTTCGGGTCGAACATGGTGATCGTGCTGTCCGAATAGAAATCCATACCGCCGAAGACGTTCGGCCGGAGACCGGTATCGAGATGGGTGAAGACGCCGTCCAGCCCGCCGTCGTCACTCGCCGGCACCAGATCGAAATCCTTGTCGGAAGGATCAAGCCTCACCGAGCGCACGAGGCTTGCGAAATCGGCCTCGGCACTACTGCTTCTGTCGCCGCTCACATTCAGCAGCACCAGCTGCAGAAAGGCCTGCCGCTTGTCGGTGGCGATGCCGACGACGATCTGGCCGATACTGACGTTCTTCTGATGAACGCAGCAGCGTTCTTCCACGCGGATATCGTAGCCGTTCACCGTGACCCCGTAATGCTTGATCAGGATATCTTCCTTCGCCATGTCGGGCAGCGTCGCGACGAAGGTCTTCATGCCGGCCTGCAGGGAACTGCGCGCTGCCGGGAGCGGCTTGGTGATCTGAATTAGAGCATTGCCGCGCTTGTCGTCCTCCGTTTCCGGAAAATCTTTCTGCAGCATGAACAGATTGCCCTTGCCGGCTTTCCTCCAGCCGGAAGCGGCATCGGGCAGGGTCACCGTCAAGCCGCCGATATCGGCGGGTGCGGCGAAGGATTGAGGGCTGGACAGTAGGGAAACGAGGACGAGGACGAGAATGAAACCCAAGCCTGATCTCACCCGACCGACCCGATCGATCTGTGCGTTGCCCATGTGCGCCTCCCCTCCTTTTCGACTGCTGCCGACGGGATTTGGAGCGGGGTGCGGGTAGTTCAACCCTGAGCTTCATAAAGGTTTCTTGAATGCTTCGAGGTGATGAACCCCGGCGACTTAGGTGAAAACATCCGAACCTCCGGCGTCGCGCCCCTCGACCTTCCGCCGGCCTCAGCATCGGGCGGCAGGGTGCGCCTCAGGATCACGGGTCTACACCGGCCCAACGTTGACTTACCCGGCAAATGAATGTTTGCCATCCCTTGTTTTGCAGTGCACAATATTTGCTGTCAACAGGGATGTGAGCCGGTGAGAATTTGCATCTACAAATCAGATGAAGCTCCTGAAGTGACGCTGTTCTTGAGAGAGGGCGTACCGGTGCCCGCACATCCGAAGAGCCAAAAGTGGCGGCACATAAAAGCGGTTGTTGGCGAAGAGGTAAGGGCCGACCTTCTGACCCAGATAGAGATCGGCAATGGATGTCTTTTTGTCAACCTTGGGGCACCCCCGAAGCACTGATCTAGGCGGCTGGGTTAAACGCTGCTCAACCGACACGGAATATGCTCGCTCATTATTGTACCCGCCGCCAATCTTTCAGGAGGCAAGCCTTGAACCCCCGTTCATCTCTATTCAAAGATTGCGGTGAGCCTTTGAGGGTTCTAATCGCAGCCAGATGAACGTTCTGTGGCGGGTCGATTTTAAGTCTCCAACCGGCCGGAAGAAAAGCCGCACGGCCTACTCCCCCATCGATTGGTTGAGCCAGTCGGAAAGCGTCTGTCGCGCCATGCGCGCGCCGGCGCCGGGAACGAGGGCGTCGTCGGTCAGTTCGACTCCGAAATACGACGTGGATCGATCGGTTATCACCTGCCGTTCGTCTTCGTTCGCGGCGAGATAGATCCGGGCGATTTCATCGATGCCGAACTGCTCCGGGCCGCCGATTTCGACGACATCGCCCGAAGGAGCGCCGGCTGCCAGTTCCGCCAGGAATGCGGCGACATCCCCGGCTGCGACCGGCCTCATGAAGGCCGATGGCAACCGAAAGACATTGCCTTCAGCCCCGATGTCGATCAACCCGTTTATGAACTCGTAAAATTGCGTGGAGCGGAGGATCGTATAGGGTCGGCCTGAAGCCCGGATGAGATTTTCCTGCACCATTTTCGCGCGAAAATAGTCACTCTCCACGAGGTGCGGCGTGCCAACGACCGAGAGTGCGAGATAGTGCCTGATGCCGGCTTCCGCCGCAGCTGCGAGCAAGTTCTTCGTCGACGCCTTGAAGAAATCGAACGCCGAACTGTCACCGAAGGATGCGGCATTGGTCACGTCCACAACGACTTCGGTTCCCGCCATCACCACGTCCAGTCCCTTGCCGGTAACCGTGTCGACGCCAAGCGACAATGATGCGGCCGCGACGTCGTGGCCCGATCGGCGCAACTTCTCGCTGAGCCGCGCTCCGATGAGACCGCTTGCTCCCACCACCGTGACTTTCATATCGGCATCCTCTGCTGCATGTCTTCTGCAATGCCTCACGCGGATCGACAATGACCGGAAAGCCGGACGCCTTCCATCGTGCCTGAGGTCTGGCGCCCTAGCCGTTGGGCATAGCGGAACCAGCCTGAAGTCTAGGATGCGCCATCGGGAAAACTGAACAGTCTTCAGATCCGTCGTTCGCCCGAACATTCCGGCTACATTTCCGCGCAATGCATGGGTTTCCATGAGTTGCGGTTGTGGTGCGGCGGGATTACGCTTTGTAACATGAGCTCGCCAGCCCCAAAATCGAGAACGACTGCTGCAGGAAATGCTGACGATCCCCCGGTTCTCTCTGTCCGGCAGGAGCAGTTGATGCTGGGCGTCTGGTCGCACCGTCCCCAGCTCCTGAATCTGGGGCTTTTCTTCCTCGCCTATGTACTCGCCTGCGGCTTCGCTCAGTCGCTGGCAATCGTGCCGGGAACGGGTATTTCCATCTGGCCTCCGGGCGGGCTTTTCGTCGCGACCCTCATCCTCGCCTCCAGGCGCAGCTGGCCATGGTGGATCCTGGCGGGCTGCCTGGCAGAGATGTTCAGCAATTTCCTGTGGTTCTACAGCCCCGTGCCAGCGGCCTTCCTGATCTATGCCGGCAACGCTCTTGGAGCAATGGTCGCCGCATGGCTGGTCAACCGGACCTTGAAGCACCCGGGTCAGCTGGAAACTCTGCAGGAAGTTCTCACATTTGTCATCCTGGCTGCCGGAATTGCACCGATCGTGAGCGCGACCGTGGGAAGTGCCACGCTTGCCTGGTTCGCGATCCAATCGCAATCCTTTGCGACGGCCTGGCCGCTATGGTGGATCGGAGACGCAACCGGTGTCCTCATCGTTTCGCCGCTGGCGTTGGTCCTCTTTCACAGCTGGCGCAGCAAGACGCAGTTCTCGGCCGCGCAATGGGTGGAAGCCTGCGTCCTGGGGCTGATCTTTCTCGGTGTCGCGGCTCTTTCACTGAGCGGCTACCTTCCTTTTGCCTATATCATCATGCCGCCTCTTCTTTGGGCCGCGGTCCGCTTCGAGTTCAAGGGCGCCGCGGTATCGCTCGCTCTGCTTGCTCTGATCACGGCGGTATTCACGATAACGGGCGCCAGCCAGTTTGCCGGTGATCCGGAAACCCAGAAACACAATCAGATCATGCTGCAGCTGTTTCTGGCCATCTCGGCATTTTCGGCGCTGATTGTCGCCGCCATATCCCGACAGCACCAGCTGGCAGTGCTCACATTGCGCCAAAACGTGGAGACGTTACGCGACCGGGAACGGGAACTCTCGCAACTCGTGGACATGGTTCCAAGCCATGTCTGGCGTCTGACACCCGAGGGCGAGCCGACCTTCTTCAATAGGCGGATGGTCGATTTCCTCGGTCTTGACGTGGCGGACTCGGACAGGCCAGGCATGAGCCGGCTGGAGGCGGTCCTGCAGGCCACCGTTCATCCCGATGATACAGCCGGTTTCAGGGACGCCCTTCGCCATTGCCTCGCCACCGGCGAGAGCTTCGTCATGCGGTATCGGCTGCGGCGCGCCGATGGTCTCTATCGCTGGATGTCGAGCCGAGCCGAGCCGATGCGCGATCAGGCCGGAAACATCGTCCAGTGGTACGGCCTTTGTCATGATATCGACGATCAGATGCGTGCCGAAGAGGCCATCCGCCGGAGCGAAAAACAGCTTCTGCAGATGATCGACGCCGTGCCGGTCCGCATATGGAGCGTGGAATCGACAGGCGGATCGACCTACTTCAACAAACGCTACCAGGATCATTTCCGCGCCGTCATCGCCAATTTCGACGCGCGGGCCGAACCGCGTATCGACGAGCTGCTGCAGCAGCTGATTCATCCCGAGGATGCGCCCGACGTGCAGCGCACGCTACGCAATTGTTTCGAAACCGGCGGCGGCTCCGTCATGCGGTTTCGCTGGCTTGAAAAAGATGGCGTCTACCGCTGGGCCGAATGCAGGGTGGAGCCGCGGCGCGATGACGACGGAACGGTCGTGCAATGGTACGGCGTCTCCCTCGATATCGACGAGGAGGTGCGCGCGCTGGAGGCGTTGCGCGACCGCGAACGCGAGCTGTCGCAGCTCGTGGACATGGTCCCGGTCCAGATCAGGCGCCTGACGCCGGAAGGCGAGCCGGTCTTCTTCAACAAGCGCCTGATCGACTTTTTCGGTCTCGATGTGGGCGATATGGACAAGCCTGGCATGAGCCGCCTCTCCTCGGTCATTCACACCCTCATCCATCCCGATGACGCATCGAGGTTGCTGGAGACGGTTCATCATTCCCTCACCAGCGGCGATCCCTTCTCGATAAAATATCGCATGCGCCGTTTCGACGGAGCCTATCGCTGGGTCGATGGCCGAGCCGAGCCGCTGCGCGATCAAAGCGGCGCGATCATGCAATGGTATGTCATCTCCGTCGACATCGACGACGAGATGCGCGCGCAGGAAGCGCTACGCGACCGGGAACGGGAGCTTTCCCAACTCGTGGACATGGTCCCGAGCCTGCTTTGGCGGCTCGATCCGGAAGGCGCTCCAACCTTCTTCAATCAGCGCCTGATCGATTTTTTGGGTCTCGACATTGCCGATACGGAAAAGCCGGGTGTCAGCCGGCTGGCGGCGCTCATCGAGGCCGCCGTCCATCCCGACGATGCAGCCAGCCTCGAGCAAGCGCTCAACCATTCCTTCGCCACCGGGCAGCGCTTCTCCAGCCAATATCGCCTGCGGCGCGCCGATGGCGTCTACCGCTGGGTGAAAGGCAGCGCGGAGCCGCTGCGGGATCAGAGCGGTCGGATCGTCCAATGGTATGGTCTGTCGCATGACATCGACGATCAACTGCGTGTCGAGGAGGCACTGCGAGAGAGAGAACGATCGCTCTGGCAGCTAGTTGAAACGCTGCCGGCAATGATCGATTGCGCAGCACCTGATGGAGAACCGATCTATCGCAGCCAGCAACTGCGCGACTTCCTCGGTTATAATCTCGAAGAGTTGGATGGAACGGGCAAAACCCGGCTGGACGGCACACTCGATGCCGGTGTTCATCCCGACGATGTGGCAGGGGTCAAAGAAAACTATGCCCGTTCATTGTCCACTGGCGAGCCCTATGCGCGTAGGCACCGTCTGCGGCGCCATGATGGTGAATATCGCTGGGTCGAGACGCGTGCGGCACCGATGCGCAATGCCGAAGGCATCATCGTCCAGTGGAATGTCATCTGCCTTGATATCGACGGTGAGGTTCACGCGGAGGAAGATCTGCGTCGAGCGCGAGAGGGTCTTGCACGGGCGAGCCAGGTGGCGAGCCTGGCGGAGCTTTCAGCCTCCATCGCGCACGAGGTGAACCAGCCGCTTGCGGCCGTCGTGGCCAACTCACACGCCTGCCAGCGCTGGCTCATGGCCGAGCCGCCGAATATGGAGCGGGCACAGAGGACGGTCGAGCGCATCATCCGGGATGCCAACTCGGCGGCGGATGTCGTCAGCCGCATTCGCGCTCTGTTCAAGCAATCGGCAGACAGGAGGATCCCATCGACGCTCTCCGGTATCGTCAACGAAGCGCGCAACCTCATGGCCGACGAGGCCTGGCGTCGTCACGTTCGGATGGAGGTGGAGGTCGACGCCACCCTTCCGCTCATCGCAATCGATCGCATTCAGATCCAGCAGGTTCTGATCAATCTCATCCGCAACGGCATCGAGGCAATGGACGCCACGACAGGCGACAGGATCATCGAAATCCGCGTGCGCCAGATCGGGAATATCCTCCAGACCGAGATCAGCGATCGCGGCCAGGGCATCGACTTTCCCGAAAAGATGTTCGAGCCGTTCTTTACGACGAAGGAAAACGGCATGGGCATGGGGCTGGCCATCTGCCGCTCGATCGTCGAACTGCACGGCGGACGATTGTGGGCAGAGAAGAACAATCCTTGCGGAGCGACGTTGATCTTCACATTGCCTATTGAAACGAAGGCGGCGCCATGACGGCCGACGACCATATCGTCTTCATCGTCGACGACGATGAACGTATCCGGGAAGCGCTCGGCGAACTGCTGGACTCGCACGGCATGCACGCCATCGCCTTCGAATCGGCCTGCGACTACGTGAGAGCGGACAAGCCGGACGTGCCCTCCTGCCTCGTGCTGGATATCGAACTGCCTGACATCAACGGTCTCGATCTGCAGAAGCAGATCGCCGACAGGGATCATCCGCCGATCGTCTTCATTACGGGACACGGCGACATTCCCTCCTCCGTACGTGCGATCAAGCATGGCGCGGTGGACTTCCTGACCAAGCCGTTCAGCGATGCGGATCTCATGGCGGCAATCCACGCAGCGATTGCTCAGGATCGGGAAAAGAGAGCCGGGCGTGCCGAGATCGACATGCTCAGACAACATTATCTCGACCTGACGCCGCGCGAGCGCGAGGTGCTGCCGCTCGTCGTCAGTGGCCTTCTCAACAAGCAGGCCGCAGCCGAATTGGGGATCAGCGAAGTCACGCTGCAGATCCACAGAAGAAACGTGATGCACAAAATGGCGGCGGCATCACTCGCCGATCTGGTGCGGATCGCGGAGAGATTGGAAATACCGATAACCCACTCACGCCGAGTGGGAGGGAATTGAAACATGAACAAGACAAGACACGTCGTGGCAATTGTCGATGACGATCCAAGGTTGCTTGAATCGATGGGCGACCTTCTGGAATCTGCGGGCTATGTGGCCCGCAGCTTCTCATCGGCGGGCTCGCTGCTCGTCAACGGGCTGTCGGACCTCGACCTGCTCATCACCGATATCGGAATGCCTGGCATCGACGGTTTCGAACTTCGCGACCTAGTGAGGAAGTCGCGTCCGGAGCTGCCGGTATTCATGATCACGGGCCGCCACGAGATAGCCGATCAGGGACGCGCTCAAGGCGCAAGCGGATTTTTCCGCAAGCCCTTCGATGCCCAGGCCCTGCTGGCGGCCATTGCCAACGCTTTGCGTAAATCGACAGATGGAGGGTGACATGAGAGTTGACCAGCCGTTGCAGCGGAGATCGGCGCC
This sequence comes from Rhizobium acaciae, assembly GCF_025941625.1. Classification (NCBI taxonomy): domain Bacteria; kingdom Pseudomonadati; phylum Pseudomonadota; class Alphaproteobacteria; order Hyphomicrobiales; family Rhizobiaceae; genus Rhizobium; species Rhizobium acaciae. The sequence goes on along the minus strand of NZ_JAPCZO010000009.1, from coordinate 263,462 downwards.
GTTATCATTGCAGTGCAGTTATGAAGAGAACCAGCCGCTTGTCATTATCGTCGATGACGACGCATCGGTCCGCGAAGCGCTGTCGGAGTTGATCCTGTCGGCGGGTTTCCAGTCGACCAGTTTTGCTTCGACCCGAGAATTGCTTGACGCCGATATACTGGATAGCCCCGGCTGCCTGATCCTCGACGTGCGCATGCCAGGCGCAAGCGGCCTTCACCTGCAGAGCCATCTGGCCGAGAATGGCATTTCCAAGCCGATCATCTTCCTGACCGGACACGGCGATATCCCGATGACCGTCCAGGCGATGAAGGCCGGCGCCGTGGATTTTCTCACTAAGCCGGTGCGGGACCAGACGCTGCTCGACGCCGTCACTGCCGGCATTGCGATGGACGCCGAACGACGGGCGGAAGCCGCGATCGCCGAGCGCAATATCAAGCGCCTGGAGACGCTGACACAGCGCGAACGCGAAGTTCTGCATGAAGTGGCGCGCGGCCGCCTCAACAAGCAGATCGCCTTCGACCTCGGCATCAGCGAGGTGACGGTCAAGCTGCATCGCAGCAATGTCATGCACAAGATGGAGGCGGCCTCCATCGGCGAACTGATCCGGGCCTGGGAAACGCTGCCCGCGCAAATGCGCCAGGTCGGCCCGCGCTAGCTTACAGGCGAAGGATGCCGGCCTCGAAGATGATCTGCCGCCGCTGTCCATTTGATGCGCGCCGTATCCGATTCGCGCCGGAAAAAACGATGCGGCGCCGATAATGGGTTTCGGCTCCGCACCCATGCGTTATCTCTAAATTAAAGCTCGGGGATATGTGCCCGGCTTTGGTTCCCCCAAAGGAGATCTCGCCTTGAACAATCAATCGTCAGCCGCGCCTTCCCCTGAAACCAACGCCTTCGACAACGAAGCAAACTTCCTGTCGGCCATGGGGAATGCCAAACGGCTTCACATTCTGCATCTGTTGGCCGAAGGAGAAATGTCCGTGAGCGTCCTGGCCGACGAGGTGGGACTGAGCCAATCTTCGACTTCCCAGCATTTGGCAATTCTTCGAGAACAGGAACTCGTGCAGACCCGAAGGGCTGCCCAGACGATCTACTATTCACTTCAATCCGCTGCGGCCACGGCGATGCTCGATACGCTCGCCGACATCTTCGGATGGCATCCTCGCTCCCCGGTGGATCGCGTCCGAGCCGTAGGCACCTGACGAAATGGCGAAGCGTTGCTCTTGCGACTCATGATTGGAGCATGATCTTGTCGGCAACTCGGGATCGGCGCCGCGGCAACGAAGAGCAGCGCAATGGCGAAGACGGCGAAAAAGATGACTGCGGCTTGAGCGTAAGCGCCAAGCTGAGGCCGTTCAGGGGCGTCATTCCAGACCTGGATGACCGTCGCGCGGGAGTCCCGCGATGCTTCGCCCACATGCCCCCCCGAACGCATCGATCCCTGATGTACGTTTGATGTACGCCCCCTAGACCACGGTGTGATTACGCCTCCATTGCGAATGGAGATAATGAGCCACATCAGGAACGGAACGGTCAGGAGGAAGCGGCCATGAGTATGGACGTAACGAACGGCCGGCGGCATGGAGGCGATCATGGACGTATATGAGGCAGTCAAAAGTCGGCGGTCGGTGCGCGGATTCAAGGACGAGCCTGTGGAGAGGGAAGTGCTTGAGCGAGTGCTGTCGGCCGCAGCTTGGTCGCCGTCAGGATCGAACATCCAGCCGTGGAACACCTACGTGATGACCGGCGCACCGCTGGCAGAGCTCAAGACGTCCGCCGTCGAGCGCGTGGCCCATGGCGACGCCTGGGACAAGCGGCAGTACGAGATGTACCCGGCCGGACTGAAGGCTCCCTACGGCGAGCGTCGGTCCGCCTTCGGCAAGGAGCGCTACAGCGCGCTCGGCATTGCGCGCGAGGACTGGGAGGCGCGCCAGCGGGCAGCAATCGCCAACTGGAACTGTTTCGGCGCGCCCGCCGCCCTGTTCTGCTACATCGACCGTGAGTTGGGCCTACCGCAATGGGCCGACGTCGGCATGTATCTGCAGACCGTCATGCTGCTGCTCCGCGCCGAAGGTCTGCACAGTTGCCCGCAGATGGCGTGGTCGCAGGTTCGCGAGACGGTCGCAGAGGTCCTGTCACCCCCGGACGGGCTCATCCTCTTCTGCGGCATGTCGATCGGCTACGAGGACCCCACGGTCAGTTACGCCCGTACAGGCCGCGCCCCGCTCGACGAGACGGTCACGTTCCTCGGCGGTTAGTGACGTGCGATCAAAGGACAAGACACCCCTTCTATGATTCTTGCGTATGATGCGTCCCTATCATGCGAGATATTGGAGAACGCCATGACCACGCATAAAGTAGGCTATCTCATCGGCAGCCTCGCCAAGGGCTCGATCAACCGCAAGCTCGCCAAGGCGTTGGTGCGTTTGGCCCCGCCGGAACTTGAAATGTCGGAGATATCCTTCAAGGACCTGCCGCTCTACAGCTACGACTATGACGCCGACTACCCTCCGGCTGGCAAGGCATTCAAGGCGGCAATCGCGGCCGTCGACGCCGTGCTGTTCGTCACGCCCGAATACAATCGATCCATACCTGGCGGGCTGAAAAACGCCATCGACTGGGCGAGCCGCCCGTATGGCACCAACTCGTTCACACGCAAGCCGTCAGCGGTGATCGGCACGTCGCCGGGCGCGATAGGCACGGCAGTCGCCCAACAGAATTTGCGCAGTGTGCTCAGTTTCTGCAACTCTCCCCAGATGAATGCCCCGGAAGCCTACATCCAGTTCACACCGGGGCTGATCACCGATGACGGCGAGGTCACCAACGACAAAACCGCCGATTTCCTTCGCACTTACATGCAGGACTTCCATGTCTTCATCGCAAGGGTTCGCTCAGTGCTGCCGAAAGATGCCTAGAGCCGTCGCCCTGCGGGAGCTGGCCTGGCCATCCGGCGGCCAGCTCCTGCTTTTTAAAGCGGGCAATGGCCTCAGGCGAAGGCGTAGGAGCCGTCGGGCCGCTTCGGCACGCGTCGCTGCCAATGGATGTAACCTTCTTCCTCCATCGCCTTCTCGTCCATTTCGACACCCCAGCCCGGCCGGTCGGGACGCAGCTCCAGATAGCCGTCCTTCGGCAGATAGGGATCGACGACGTAACGGGTTTCCCCCTCCCGCTTCTCGATATCGAGGCCGCCATAGACATAGGCCTGTCCCTTTGGCAGCCGGTATTCGAGGATGCGGAAATTCTGCGCCGCCGCCGAAAAATGAACGTTGACCGCCGTCGCAAGCGGGCCCATTGGATTGTGCGGCGCCACGCCGACGAAGAAGGCTTCGGCGAGTGTGGCGATGCGGCGCATTTCGCTGATGCCGCCGACGACGCAGATGTCGGGCTGGATAAGGTCGGCGCCCTTGACCTGCAGCAGCCGCAGGAACTCGTTTCTGTTGTAGAGCGACTCGCCGGTCGCCAGCGTGCAGTTGAGGCCCTGTTTCAGGTCGCCCCAGGCCTCGATATTTTCAGGACGCAGCGGCTCCTCGAAAAACAGCGGGTCATAAGGCGCCAGCGCATTGCCGAGCTGGCGAGCGGCGATCGGTTCGAAAATCTTCGCATGGGCATCGAAGGCGATTTCGTATTCGTCATTGACCGTTTCGCGAAGCGAGCGGAAATAATCCGCCGAGGCTTTGACGACATTACCCCAGCGGTTGGAGTGCATGTCGATCCGCCAGGGGCTGAGCTTGAAGGCGGTGAACCCCCATCCCTCCTTCAGGCGATCGAATTCGTCGCGGGCCGCCGGCGCATCCGGCGCGGTATAGACACCGGCATAGACCTTGATGCGGTCGCGCACTTCGCCGCCGAGCAGCTTGTAGACCGGGACATTCACCGCCTTGGCCGCAAGGTCCCACAGGCAGTGATCAAGCGCGGAGATCGCGGCAAGGCCAAGCGCCCCCGGCGGAAAGCGGCTCTGCTGGATCAGCAGATTGACGAGATACTCCACGCGTGTCGGGTCCTGGCCGGAGACAAATCCGTAGAGATAATCGAGCAGCGGCGGCAGCGCCTTGTCGGGGCCGTGATTGTAGCATTCGCCCCAACCCGTCAGCCCGTCATCGGTGTCGAGCGCGACGATCACGCGCGGACGGTCCTTGTCGCGGGTCATGAAAACCCGCATGCGGTCGATCTTCATCTTTCTGTCCTTCTAGCGATTGAAATAGGTGCGGCGCGACTGGCGCGTCTGCACGTAGAGATGCTCGTTGTCGGTTCCGGGATTGTAGGCGCCGGCACTTTGCGGGACCGAGACATTGCCGTTGCTGGGGAAGCGCGCCACGAAGGCCTCATCGATATCGCAGCCAAGTCCCGGGCCATCAGGAACGGCGATCAAGCCGTCGACCTGTTGCGGGTGCGGCACGATCGTCTGGCGACGGCCGTCCCAGTCGTCGTCGAGCCGCTCGAGGATGAGCGCGTTGGGGATCGCTGCAAGCAGATGCAGAGCCGCATATTCCGCCACCGGCCCGAGCGAACCCGAATGCGGCGCCATTTGGATATGATGGGCTTCGGCCATGGCCGCGATCTTCTTCATCTGGGTGATGCCGCCGGCCCGGCCGGTGTCCGGCTGGATGATGTCGACCAGCTCCTTCTCGATGAGCTCACGCTCGCCGAAGATGGTCGCCGAGCGCTCGCCGGCGGCAAGCGGCACATGTGCTGCGTCGCGGATGCGCCGGTAGCCGTCGATATTCTCCGGCGCAATCGGATCTTCCACCCACATCAATTCATAGGGTTCGAGCGCCCGCACCAGCCGGCAGGCATCCGCAGGCGTCAGCCACGGCGGCCCATGCAGATCGATGGCGATGTCCATGTCGTCGCCGACGGCGTCGCGCAGCGCAGCAACCTTGCGGACCGGATCGGCGACGCCGCCGCATTTGATCGCCTTTATGCCGCGCGCTTTTATGGCAAGCGCGCGCTCAGGCGTATTCGCATGCGAATAGATCGGGATCCGGTCGCGCACCTTGCCGCCGAGCAGCATCCAGACAGGCACGCCGAGCGCCTTGCCCTTGATGTCCCATAGCGCCATGTCGATGCCGGTCATCGCACCGCCTCCGACCGTTCCGAGCATGCCATGGCCCATCATCGCGATATGCATCTTCTGCCATAGCCGTTCGGTATGGGCCGGATCTTCGCCGATGAGGAGTGGGGCGAGATCATGAATCGCCGTCTCGACGACGCGCGGCCAGCCTGAGCATTCACCGATGCCGGTGATGCCCTCGTCGGTATCGATCTTCAGAAAGAGCCAATTTCTGGTGCCGCCGAACTGCTTGGAGGCGCCACCGCCAGAACGTTGGTCGGAAGCCCAGTTCGCGGGATCGGGCTGACCGACATGCATGAGAAAAGTGCGGATCCCGGTGATTTTCATCGCTGAAAACTCCCATTCTTCAAAATGTCCGGCGCAACGTAGCGGAAACGCCGCGATTGATCGCGATCACGCGGATCAGGGCGCGGAATCGCGGATATGAGCGCCTGCGTATAGGCGTGCTCGGGTGTGCGGCAGACCTTCTCCGCGTCGCCGATTTCGACGAGCTGGCCTTTGTACATGACGCCCACACGGTCGCACATGTAGCGGATAACGCCGATATCATGACTGATGAAGATATAGGCGAGCCCGAGTTCGTCCTGCAGACGCATCAACAGGTCGAGCACCTGCGAGCGCACGGAAACGTCGAGCGCCGAGGTCGCCTCATCGGCAACGATGACGCGCGGATTGAGGGTGATGGCGCGGGCAATGCCGATGCGCTGGCGCTGGCCGCCGGAGAAGGCGTGCGGGTAGCGTTCGCGTGCCCTCGGATCGAGGCCAACCTGCTCCATCAGGTGACAAACCCGCTCCTCCAGCGCCCGCCCCTTTGCAACACCATTGACGAGCAGCGGCTCGCCGATGATCTGGGAGACGGTCATGCGTGGGTTGAGAGAGCCGAAAGGATCCTGAAACACCATTCGTAATTCCCGCCGTGCGGCGGCAAGCGTCTGCCCTTTTGCCGTTGCCAGATCGATGATGTCGCCGTCGGCGCGGCGATAGAGGATTTCGCCTGCAGTCGGATCGATCAGCCGCATGATCGAGCGACCCATCGTCGTCTTGCCGGAACCGCTCTCGCCGACGATGCCGAGCGTTTCGCCCGGCAGAAGCGAAATGGAAACATCTTCCAGCGCTTTCACCTCGCCGAAATCCATCGAGACATTGCGCAGTTCGAGGATCGGTGGCGCCGTCGTGTCGAGCGGCGGGCGCGCCAGCCGGATTTCGGCCTTCGCTTCCAGCTTCAGCACCGAGCCGATCAGCATGCGGGTATAGTCGTCTTTCGGCGCATGAAAGATCTGCTCGACCGGCGCATATTCCTTGGCGACTCCGTTGTGCATGACCAACACGTCGTCGGCGATCTGCGCGACGACACCCATGTCATGCGTAATGAAGAGAACGGCCATGCCCTTGGCCTTCTGCAGCCGGGCGATCAGGTCGAGAATTTCGGCCTGGGTCGTCACGTCGAGGGCCGTGGTCGGCTCGTCGGCGATCAGCAGCTGCGGCTTGCAGGCGAGCGCCATGGCAATCATCGCGCGCTGGCGCATCCCGCCGGAATATTGAAAGGCATATCGGTCCAGCGCTTTTTCCGGCGAGGGAATCTCGACCTGGCTGAGCAGCGATATGGCTTCCGCGCGCGCCTCTGCCTTGCTCATCCTGGTGTGAAGGCGAAGCGCCTCGACGATCTGGTTGCCGACCGTGTGGATCGGCGACAGCGACGACATCGGCTCCTGGAAGATCATCGCGATGTCGCGGCCGCGGATCGCTCGGATCTGACGCCCGCGCGGATTGAGGCTGGTCAGATCGATCGAGCCGCCGTTTTGATCGTTCAGTATGATCGATCCGCCGGATATGCGACCGGGCGCATCGACGATCTGCAGGATCGAGCGCGCCGTCACCGATTTGCCGGATCCGCTTTCGCCGACGACGCAGAGCGTCTTGCCCGGCTCGATCGAGAAAGACAGATCGCTGACGGCGCGAAAGACGCCGGTGCGCAGAGGGAACTCGACCGTCAGATTTTTCACCTGCAACAGCGGCCTGTCGGCAATGGGAAGGATATCGGTCATGCCGGCCTCATTTGTTGTAGGGGTCGGCCGCATCGCGCAGGCCGTCGCCGAGAAGGTTGAGCGCCATCACGGCGACCACGACGGCACAGCCCGGCATGAAGAGCCATGGCGCGGTGGCGATCGAGCGAATGTTCTGGGCCTCGCGCAGAAGCACGCCCCAGGAGATGGTCGGCGGCTGCAGACCGAGCCCCAGGAACGAGAGAGAGGTTTCGGCAAGGATCATCGCCGGCACAGCAAGCGTGATCGACGCGATGATATGGCTGGCAAAGCTCGGCAGCATGTGGCGAAAGATGATGCGCCTTTCGCGAACGCCGTCGAGCCTCGCTGCGGCGACGAATTCCTCGGTGCGCAAGGACAGGAAGCGGCCGCGAACGACACGGGCAAGCTGCGCCCAGCCAGTCAGCGACAGGATGATCGTGATCATCATATATTGCAGCGTCGCAGGCCAGTCCTGCGGCAGGGCCGCGGCCATTGCCAGCCAGATCGGGATCGTCGGCAGCGACAGCACGAAATCGATCACCCGCTGCAGGAAGAAATCGATGCGGCCGCCGTAATATCCCGAGATGCCGCCGAGCACGATACCGAGCATAAGCGAGAAGAAGACACCGACGAGGCCGATCGACAAAGAGATCTGCGAACCCTGCACCGTTCGGCTGAAGACATCGCGCCCAAGCCTGTCGGCGCCAAACAGAAGCAGCGGCGTCGTCTTGTCGGGCGAGGCGATCAAATGGATGTTGGTCCTGAAGAGGCCGAACACGGAATATTCATAACCGCGCCCAAAGAACTGGACATCGACACGCTTCGTCGTGTCCTCCTTGTAGATGGCGGCCAGCGTTTCCGGATCGCGGGTCAGCTTCATCGGATAATAATGCGGGCCGAAGGAGAAACCGTTCTCAGTATCGATCAGATGCAATTTCTGCGGCGGGTGAAAGGTCGCCCGCGCATTTTGCAGGTACGGATCGTTGATGGCGAAGAAGCCGGGAATGACGGCGACGATATACATCAGCACGGTGACGACAAGCGCCACCATGGCCAGCCGGTGCCGGCGGAAAGCCCACCAGATGAGCTGCCACTGCGATGCGACGGCGGCGCGATCCGGCTGAATATTTGTAATGGGGATGTCGACCACGTGAGGCTCCTATTCCAACCGGATGCGGGGATCGACCAGCGCAAGCAGGATATCGCTGATCAGAGAGCCTATCAGCGTCAGCGCGCAGATCAGCAGGACGAAGGCGCCGGCGAGATACATGTCCTGGGCCATCAGCGCCTGCAGCAGCAAAGGTGCGGCCGTCGGCAGATTGAGGACGATGGCGACGACGACCGAGCCGGAAATGAGATTGGGCAGCAGCCACGCAATCGTCGAGATGAACGGATTGAGCGCGATCATCAAAGGATATTTCATCAGCAGCCGGAACTCAGAGAGCCCTTTTGCCCGTGCCGTGGCCACGTAAGGCTTCGGCAGTTCATCGAGCATGTTGGCGCGCATGACGCGGATGAGGCTCGCCGTCGAGGAGACGGCAAGGATGATGACGGGAAGCCAGAGATGCGAGAAGAGGTCGACCATCTTGGCGAAGCTCCAGGACGCGTTCTCGTATTCCGGCGAAAAGAGCCCGCCGACATCCTGTCCGAATTCGACCGCCGCGACATACATCAGCACCAGCGCCAGCAGGAAGGACGGAACGGCCAGGCCGAAGAAGGTGAAGGCGGTGAAGAAATAGTCACCGATCGAATATTTGCGCACGGCGGAATAGACGCCGATCGGCAGCGCGATCGCCCAGGTGGCGATCAATGTCGACAGGGCCAGAACGAGCGTCAGCGCCATGCGCTCCCAGATCAGGTCAGAGACCGGCTGCTGCCATTCGAAGGAAATGCCGAAATCGCCGCGCGTGAGAATGCCCCATATCCATTTGAAATATTGGACGAGCATCGGGTCGCCGAGGCCGAAGCGCTCGCGCAATTGCGCCGCCGTGTTCTGATCGACGATCTCGTTGGAGGCTGCCAGCGTCGCAATATAGGTCGTGACATAATCGCCCGGCGGCAGCTGGATCAGCACGAAAGCCAGGAAGCTGACGGCAAACAGCGATGGGATCATCCATAGGAAGCGTTTGGCGATAAAGACCAGCATGAGGCGCCTCTTGCATTGAACGCCGCCTTCCGGGCCTTGTCGGCCGTCAGGACCGGCAAGGCATCTCGGAGGGCGAACTGGAAGAAAGCGCCGCACCTGATGGCACGGCGCTCAAGACGAAAATCAGCTCGTGAAGGTGAATTGCTGCGGCAGCGCAGGCCCTGGATTAGGCCAGGACCAGCTATCCGGCTCCTTCTCGGGAACATTGCGCAGATTGTTGCGGATGATGCCGAAGCCGCCGACGGCAAGGCAAAGGCCGACGGTCTCGAACTCCTCGGCCGCGATGTCGAAGATCTGCTTCATGATCGCGCCGCGCTTGTCGAGATCGGCCGTCGAACGCGCTTCGTCGAAGAGCTTCATGCGCTTCTTCTGGCTTTCCGGCGGTTCTTCGCCGCGTGCACCGTTGGAGGTGTACCAAAGCGTCCACGGGATGGCGTAACGCGAACCCTGCGGATGGAAGGCGAAGAAATCGCGCGGATCGAGCATCGGATCGAGACCGCCAGGACCCGGCCACACCGCCGCATCATGGGCGTTGTCGTCGCCGCGGGTGTAATAGAGCGCCCGCTCGATCGTGTTGACCTTCATGTCGACACCGATCTGAGCCCAATGCGCCTTGACCAGTTCCAGGGCATCGACGAGGTCGGGATAGAGCGTCGGAATGACGTCGATCGAGAAGAACACCTTCTGGCCGTCGGGCCGGAGGCGAAAACCGTCGCCGCCTTTCTTATAGCCGGCCTCATCGAGCATCGCGCCTGCCTTGTCGGCATCAAATTCGGTGAATTGGCGCGCGTATTTTTCGTTATACCAGGGATGGGTCGGACGCGGACCAGCCTGGTAGGGCTCGCTCTGTCCGAAATAGACGATGTCGATGAGCTCCTGGCGGTTGATGCCGATCGAGAGCGCTTGCCGAAACGACTTATCGGCAAACATCTTGCGCATGGCAGGATCTTTGTGGGTGATGTTGAAGTAGATCTGGCACTGTTGCGAGGCCGAAGGCACGAGCGTCAGCAGCCGATAATCGCCCTTTTCCATGTTCTTGGACAGCGTCGGCTTGTTGGCGAGAACGCTGATGTGACGTTCCTGGATGTCGATCTTTCCAGAGATGACGTTCAGCATCAGCGATTCGACGTCCTGCGAGATGCCGAAGTTGATTTCATCGATGTAGGGGAGCTGGTTGCCCTCGGTATCGACCTGCCAGAAATAAGGGTTGCGGGTCATGACGACGCGCGTCGCGCCGCCGGCATAGGGCTCCTTGACCACCCATGGATCGAGCGTCGGCTTGTCGACATTGCCCCATCGCGATGGGATCTCGATGTCGCCGCAACGGCTGCGGAACAGCTCCGTCCAGCTGGTGACGCCGGCCTTCTTCGCATCGGCCTCGATATTGGGATTATATTTGGGCAGGAACTGGCTGCAGTAATGCTTCGGGAACAGCGTCGGATGCTGGCCAAGCGGTGTGGCGAGGTTTTCCAGGTAAAGCGCGTTGGCCGCAGCAAAGGTGAACTTCACCGTATAGTCGTCAATCTTCTCGACCGTGACCGGCTTGCCGGCGACAGCAAGCTGCGCCGGGGTCGAGCTGTAGAGCTCGGTGTTCTTGACGCAATCTTCGATCGCGAAAACGACGTCATCGGCCGTAAAGGGATGACCGTCGGACCAGCGCACGCCTTCGATCAGATGGAACGTGAATTGTGTTGCGTCGTCGCTGACTTCCCAGCGCTCGGCAAGGTTCGGCTGCACGGCGGTAAAATCGAGGTTCCAGCGCACAAGGCTCTGGTTGCCGACCATACGCAGGATACCGTTATGGTCGGATGAACCGCGAAGGCCGCGGCGCAGCGAACCGCCATAGGTGCCGACCTTCTCGAACGGCGTCACCACCATCGGCTTTTTCGGCAGGCGCTCGGCGAGCGGCGGCAGCTTTCCATCCTTGGCGAGCTGCGCAAGGGCCGGCGCTTCACCGCCTGCGGCAGACACGCGACCGGCGATAGACAGTGCCGCGACACCAGCCATGCCACCAAGCACGGCGCGGCGGGTGACGCCACGCGACAGTATTTCTTTGGCCATCGAATTCCTCCCTTTTGAGCCGGCGCAGCCTTTGCACCGGCTGATGCGGCGGGCTCCCGACCCGACGCTGACGCCCTCCTCGGCGCTACGACCGAAACCATAGACACGTTCTCAAATGATTACAAGAGTTGACAGATAATTACAAATTTTGTAGCCATGCTGCATTGAAATGCGACGTTGTGCCGCTGAAATACGGCTAGCAGGACGAAAAACGTTGAATCTGTCAGATGCTGTCGCCCTGAACATGATGGCCGGCAACAGCCCAGGGTGCGGCCGCTGACCCGGCGCACGCGGCGTTGAGAGAAAAGGACCATGATGACATTCGCCGTCGATGCCGTTTCGAACAGAGGCGCAACGCGCTTCAGCGACATCATCTACGAGAAGATCGTAGGGATGATCGCCGACGGCAACTTTCCGGTGAACGAACGGCTGCCGCCGGAGACGAAGCTCGCCGCTGATTTCGGCGCATCGAGACCCGTCGTGCGCGAAGCGCTCGAACGCTTGAGAGCCGATGGGCTGGTCGTTTCGCGCAAGGGTTCCGGTTCCTATGTCAGGCAAAGGCCGGATTCGTCGATGCTGAAAATGGTGCCGGTCGGCTCCTTGGCCGATGTCCAGCGGTTCTTCGAATTCCGCGCCGGTCTCGAAGCCGAGGCGGCGGAGCTTGCAGCGCGAAACTGGCAACCGGTCGACAAGGAGCGGATAACGGCAGCGCTTCTTTCGATCGAGCAATGTTTGCGCAACGGGGAGCTTGGCGCCGAGGAGGACCAGGCTCTACACGATGCAATTGCCATGGCGACCGGCAACCAGTTCCACATCACCCTGCGCGAGTGGTTCAAGCCGCATTTCGCCATCGGGCATTCCGTTACGCGAAGCTTGAGCTTGAAGCGGACGCCGGAACAGATCCGCAGCGTCCAGGATGAGCATGCGGTGATCGTCGAGGCGATCTTCGCGCACCGGGAAACCGAAGCGCATGATGCGATGAAAAGACACATACTGAATGCTCGCGCCCGCATGTTCCAGGGCGTTTGAGCGATAATGGGAGGAGAGACGATGAAACGGGTCGCTGTGACGGGTGCTGCCGGACGTGTAGGGACGCTGCTGCGCCCGCTTCTTCGGTCGCATTTCGAGCACCTCAGCCTGATCGATCTGCAGGAGCCCGACGAGCTTGGCGAAAACGAGAATTTCGTCAGGGCCGATTTTACAAAGCTCGACGAGGCGACGGCTGCGCTGAAGGATATCGATGGCGTCGTCCATCTGGCGGGTATTGCAAGCGGCACGGACATGAACGCCATTCTGCACGCGAATGTGCTTGGAACATACAATCTCTACGAAGCGGCGCGGATCAACAAGGTCCAGCGGGTCGTCTATGCATCGAGCAATCATGCCACGGGCTTTTATCCGCGCGGCCAGCTCGTGTCGCCGCTCGACCCGATGCGCCCCGACAGCCCATACGGACTTTCCAAATGCTGGGGCGAACTTGTGGCAGGGCTTTACTACGACACATCGGGCATTCGCTCCCTTTCCATCCGCATCGGCAATGCCGGCACCTATCCCAACAGCGAACGATCGATTGCGATCTGGATCAGCGCACGAGACCTGGCGCAATTGGTCAGGATCGGCCTTTCGCACCCGTTGATCGCAGCAACAGTGGTCTACGGCGTTTCTGACACCGAAGAGATGTGGTGGGAGAACGATCTGGCGACACGATTGGGTTACCAGCCGCAGGACCGGCCGCGTGACCACGCCCTGATCGAAGAGGGATCCGAAGGGCCGGTCGCGCTGGCGTTCCAGGGCGGCGGGTTCTGTGAGATCAATCACGACGGCACCATCCGCATGCGCGACGCCGAGGGCCTGGCCAAGAGCCTGGAGACGGTTGAATGACGGCGCCTCGGATCATCCGTCCTGACGTCCGTCCGGTGTTCCAACAGCCGCTGTCGGTCGGTGAATCGCCGGTATGGGACGAAGAGACCGGCACTTTGTGGTTCGTCGATATTCCGGCGCCGGCGCTCGTCCGGCTCTCGGCTTCTGGAAAGACCGACCGTTTCGATATGCCGGCTGCAATCGGCGCCCTCGGGCTTTGCCGCGATCATAGGATCGTCGTGGCGCTTCAGACGGGCGTCCATCTCTTCGATCCCGTCTCAAGAGATTTGGACTTTCTGTGCGATCCGGTCGGACGCGACATCAATTGCCGCCTCAACGATGGAAAGGTCGGTCCCGACGGGCACTTCTGGATCGGCTCGATCAGTGAATCCAAGCCGCAGATTGATGAGGCCGCCCTTTTCCGCGTGAGCGCCGACGGCAGCACGCGGACCGTGGCCACGAAACTGACGAGCTCCAACGGCCTTGCCTGGTCGCCGGACGGCCGGCGGATGTATCATTCCGACAGCCGGCAATGCTTCCTGCAGGCATTCGACTTCGATCCCGATACGGGCAACCTCGGCGATGGGCGCCGGCTTCGCAGCTTCACGGAAGACGAGGGTCGGCCGGACGGAGCGACAACCGATCGTGACGGGTTCTACTGGAGTGCCGGCGTGTCCGCCGGTCGCCTCAACCGAATATCACCCAAAGGCGAAATCGTCGAAATCTACATTCTGCCGGTCCCCGCACCGACGATGCCGTGTTTCGGAGGGCCGGATCTCCGCACCCTCTTCGTCACGAGCCTGTCGACGGATCGCAGCGGGCGTTTTGAAGCAGGGACGGTGATCGCCTTCGACGTGGATGCAGAGGGCCTGCCGCCCTTCCGCTTCGGGGATCATCCCGTCGGATGACAGCGTGCCGATCACCCCGGGTGACGGCGGATTGATGGAAAGATAACGGGGAAGAAAGATGAGCATCGCAACCATGCGCAAGGCGCTTACAGGCGTATCGGGTGTTCCGGTCACCGCCTATGACGGCAAAGGTGAAGTCGAACCCCGGATCACGGCGAAGGTCTATGAGCGGGTGGCGGCAGCGGGTATCCACAACATCGTCGCCGCCGGCAATACCGGGGAATTCTATGCTCTGACGCCGCAGGAGATCAGGATCGTCCACGAGGCGGCGGTTTCAGGCGTTGCCGGCAAGGCGCCGGTGACGGCGGCGATCGGCCGGTCGCTGCGCGAGGCGATCGGCATGGCGAAAGATGCGGCAGCGATCGGCGCATCTGCCGTCATGTCACATCAGCCCGTCGATCCTTTCGCAGCACCTGCGGCCCAGATCGACTATTTCTGCAATCTTGCGGATGCTTCCGCCCTGCCGCTCATCGCCTATGTCAGGGCGGATGGCTTCGCCGTCGCTGATATCGTCCGCCTCGCAAATCACGGCAATATTGCCGGCATCAAATTCGCCACGACCGATCTGATGTTGTTGTCGAGGGCGATCCCGGCGGCGAGCCCCGGCGGCGCGCTGTTCGTCTGCGGCCTAGCGGAGAGCTGGGCGCCGACATTTACCGCAGCCGGCGCCCGCGGCTTCACGTCCGGCCTCGTCAATGTGGCGCCGAAGCTCTCGCTTGCGGTCCACGCTGCGCTTGAAAAAGGCGATTTTGCCGCCGCCAGGGCGGTCGTCAACAAGCTCGAGCCATTCGAGCGGATGCGAACCAAATTCCGCAATGGCACGAACGTGACCGTCGTCAAGGAAGCCGTCACCTATTCGGGTCTCGATGTCGGTCCCGTGCGTGTGCCGGGATTGCCGCAGCTCGACCAGCATGACCGCGAGGAGCTTCATCGGCTGCTTCAAGGCTGGGAAGCCGAAGGCGACATTCAAACTCATTCACACCAGCCGGCCGCAAAGGCGGCCGGCTGATTTCGACACTATCCACAAACAACAGGATTGGGAGGTCTTGAGATGCTGAGACAAGTACTGACAACCATCGCAATTGCCGGCGCCCTGACGACGGCGCAGCCCAGCTTCGCGGCGTCGCCGCCCAACATGCTGGTGATCGGCACCAATCTCACCGGCATAAGGACGCTCGATCCGGCCCAGAACAATGCCCGCACGGTTTCCGAGCTGATCTCGAATCTCTACGACAACCTCGTGCAACTGTCGCCGGACGATCTTAAAACGCTGAAGCCGATGCTCGCGACGCAATGGAGCGTCTCGGCGGATGGCAAGATCATCACGCTGACATTACGCGACGACGCCGTCTTCCAGAGCGGCAACAAGGTGACCGCCGAGGACGCTGCCTGGTCGATCCAGCGCGTCATCAAGATGGGCCAGGTCGGCTCCACGGACATCGCGCTCTGGGGCTTCACACCTGAAAACGTCGAAAAGCTCGTTCGCGCAAAAGACGAACACACGCTCGAGATCGAGCTGCCGCAAGCGGTCAATACCGATCTGGTGCTCTATTCGCTGGCGGGCTCGTCGATCGGCATCGTCGACAAGAAGACGGTTCTGTCGCACGAGGCGAACGGCGATTTCGGCGGCGCCTGGCTTTCCGCCAATTCCGCCGGCAGCGGCCCATTCAGTCTGGCGCAGTGGCGGCCGAACGATGTCGCGATCTTCAATGCCCAGCCGAAATATTGGGGCGGCAAGCCGGCCATGGCGCGCGTCGTCGCTCGTCATATCCCGGAATCCGGCAATCTCCGGCTTCAGCTCGAAGCCGGCGACGTCGATGTCGGCCAATATGTTTCAAGCGGCGACCTCGATGCGCTCGCTACCAAGAAGGACATGGTCATCGAGAATGTCCCGGGTCTCGGCTTCTACTATATCGCCCTCAATCAGAAAGACCCGGATCTGCAGAAGCCAAAGGTTCGCGAGGCCTTCCAGCATGCCTTCGACTGGAAAGCGATCTCCGGCAACATCATGCGCCATACGGGCTTTCCCTGGCAGTCGATGATCCCGCGCGGCATGATCGGCGCTCCCGGCGAGGCGGAGATCCGCTACGATTACGATCCCGCCAAGGCCAAGCAACTGCTGGCGGAGGCCGGATATCCCAATGGCCTGAAGAAGGTGCTCAATCCGTCGGGAGCCCCGACCCTGCCCTTCGCCGAAGCGCTGCAGGCGAGTGCCCGCGCCGCCGGCATCGATCTCGATCTCGTGCCCGGCGAGTTCACGCCCGCTTTCCGCGAGCGCAAATTCGAAGTGCTGCTCGGCAATTCCGGCGCCCGTCTGCCCGATCCCTTCGCGGTCGCCACGCAATATGCCTTCAACCCCGACAATAGCGACGAAGCACGCCTCGGCAGCTATTACCTCTGGCGCACGGGCATGAAGGTGGACGAGCTCAACACGCTCATCGACCAATCAATGAAGGAGCGCGACACGGAAAAGCGCACCGACATCTTCAAGAAGATGGACGGCATCTATGCCGGTATGGCTTCGCCGCTGGTCATCTTCTTCCAGCGAACCGACCCCTATGTCATGCGCGCCAACGTGAAGGGCTATCACGGGCATACGACATGGTCGACGCGCTGGCACGACGTGACCAAGGAGTAGAACGCCGTGGCAAGCGCCGATATCACATCGAAGGGGGGGAGCAGCCTGCCCTCCCCGGCGGGCGGGTTCGCCGAGGCGGCCCCTCACCCGGCACTGAGCCTGCTGCGGCGCTTGGCGGGACGCGTCGTGGCCGTCGTGACGACGCTGCTCGGCCTGCTTTTCCTGACCTTCTCGATGGGCCGCCTGCTGCCCGCTGACCCGGTGCTCGCCATCACCGGGGCGGAAGTCAGCAAGGAGGTTTACGATCGCGTCTATAACGAGCTGGGTCTTGGGCAGCCGATCTGGATGCAGTTCCTCTCCTATGTCGGCAAGATCGCCACAGGCGATCTCGGCATGTCGGCGACGACGGGCCAGCCGATCCTCACCGATCTGATGGCGATCTTTCCCGCGACGATCGAACTTGCGATCATCGCCATGATCATCGGAGCGATCGTCGGCATTCCCTTGGGGATCACCGCTGCGGTCAGGCGCGGAACCATTATCGACCACATCGCACGGATCGTCGCCCTTGCCGGCCACTCCATCCCGATCTTCTGGACCGGGCTGATGGCGCTCTTCGTCTTTTATGCGAAGCTGAAGCTCGTCGGCGCCTCGGGCCGGATCGATGTCTTCTATGAAGGCCTCGTCACGCCGATGACGGGCTTTTTCCTGATCGACGCGGCGATTCAGGGCCAATGGGACGTGTTTTACAACGCCCTTGGCCACATCATCCTGCCGGCGGCAATCCTCGGCTATTATTCCGTCGCCTATATCAGCCGCATGTCGCGGAGCTTCATGCTGGAGCAACTGAGCCAGGAATACATCATCACGGCGCGGGCCAAGGGGCTCGGCACCCGCAAGGTGGTCTGGCGCCACGCATTCAAGAACATCCGCGTGCAGCTCCTGACGATCATGGCGCTGACCTTCGGCGGTCTGCTCGAAGGCGCGGTGCTGATCGAGACCGTCTTCGGGTGGCCGGGGCTCGGCCAGTACCTGACCCGGGGGCTGCAGATGAACGACATGAACGTGGTCATGGGTTCGGTGCTGACGATCGGCGCCGTCTTCCTGACGATCAACATCCTGTCGGACTTCCTTTATCGCATTCTTGATCCGAGGACACGGTGACGCCATGACGATCTCCTCTGAGCACGCAGACAGCGTCAACACTGGCGGCCTTCGCAACTGGCTGCTCGCACCGGAACCTCGAGGCTGGTTCCAGTCATCGGCGCAGCAGATTCACCAGGGCTGGCGGAAATTCAGCCTGCACCCGCTTGGGCTGGCCGGATTGGCCATCATTGTAATGCTGATCGTCGTGGCGCTGGCTGCCCCCCTGCTGACGAGCTATGATCCGATCGTTCAGGACATGGCCGGGCGGCTTGCCGCGCCATCCGCGAGCCATTGGCTCGGCACCGACAATTTCGGCCGCGACGTCTTTTCCCGGGTGATTTATGGCGCCCGCACGACGCTCTACATCATCATGCTCGTCACGGTCATCGTCGCCCCGCTCGGCCTACTGATCGGCACCGTCTCAGGCTATTTCGGCGGCATCGTCGATGAAATCCTGATGCGCATCACCGATATTTTTCTCTCCTTCCCCGGTCTCGTGCTGGCGCTGGGTTTTGCCGCAGCGCTCGGTCCGGGCATCACCAATGCAATCATCGCGATTTCACTGACGGCCTGGCCGCCGATCGCGCGCCTGGCGCGCGCCGAGACGCTCAGCCTGCGCAAGGCGGATTACATCGCCGCCGTACGCCTGCAGGGCGCGACATCACTCGCGATCATCACTCGTCACATCCTGCCGATGTGCATTCCCTCGGTGATCGTCCGCGTCACCCTCAATATGGCCGGCATCATCATCACTGCCGCCGGTCTCGGCTTCCTCGGCCTCGGCGCGCAGCCGCCATGGCCGGAATGGGGTTCGATGGCCGCCAGCGGACGTGAATTCATGCTCGACAGCCCCTGGGTCATCGCAGCACCCGGCATTGCCATTGCGCTCGTCAGCCTCGCCTTCAACCTCGTCGGCGATGCGCTTCGCGATGTTCTCGATCCCCGAGGTTCGGAATGACTGACCTTATCGATATTCGGAACCTCGAAATCGCCTTCGGCGGCGGACAGGTGCGGGCCGTGCGCGGCGTGAGCTTTTCGCTTGGACAGGAAAAGCTCGGGATCGTCGGTGAATCCGGATCGGGAAAGTCGACCGTCGGCCGCGCGATCATGAAGCTGCTGCCACCGACCGCGATCGTCAATGCCGAGCGGATGCGCTTTCGCGACGTCGATCTGCTCAAGGCGACCGAAAAAACGATGATGACGATCAGGGGGCGGCGGATCGGCCTGATCCTGCAGGATCCGAAATATTCGCTCAATCCCGTCATGCGGATCGGCGAACAGATCGCCGAGACCTACCGCTTCCATCATCCGAGGGCGAGCAAGAGCAAGACCTACAGCCAAGCGCTCGATATGCTCGAAGCCGTCCAGATCCGTGATCCCGAGCGCGTGGCCCGCCTTTATCCGCACGAAATCTCCGGCGGCATGGGCCAGCGGGCGATGATCGCCATGATGCTGATTGCCGAACCCGAAGTGCTGATCGCAGACGAGCCGACGTCAGCGCTCGACGTGACGGTGAGGCTCGAGATCCTGGCTCTGCTCGATGAGCTCGTCTTGCGCCGCAATCTCGGGCTGATCTTCATCAGCCACGACCTCAATCTCATCCGGAATTTCTGCGATCGCGTCCTCATCATGTATGCGGGGCGGGTCGTGGAAGTGCTCGAGGCGCGCGATCTCGACAAGGCCCGACATCCTTATACGCAAGGATTGCTGGCATCCCTACCGACGATCGAAGATCCCCCTGCCCGGCTGCCGATCCTGAAACGAGATCCGGCCTGGCTTGAAGAATTCGCATTGGAGCCGCCGCGGTGATTAAAATCGACAATCTTACGGTCCGTTTCGGACCCGGGCAACGGCCTGTCGTTCGAGACGTAAGCTTCGCCATCGAAAAGGGAACTGCTTTCGGCCTGGTCGGCGAGTCCGGCTGCGGGAAATCCACTGTCCTGAGGGCGCTTTCCGGCCTCAACGCCAATTATGACGGCCGGATCGAGCTCCAAGGCGAGCCGTTGAATCAACGGCGCAGTCGGCCATTCTTCCGCCAAGTGCAGATGGTGTTCCAGGACCCCTATGGATCGCTCCATCCCCGCAAGACCATCCGCTCGCAGCTGAAAGAACCGCTGCGCAACCAGGGCCTGGATACGAATTCCGTCGACGTCAACGCCGTCCTGAGATCGGTCGGCCTCGATCCGGCGCTGAGCTACAGATTTCCGCACCAGCTCTCCGGCGGCCAGCGCCAGCGCGTGGCGATCGCCCGCGCGCTGATGCTGGATCCGGACGTTCTGCTTCTCGACGAACCGACATCGGCGCTCGATGTGTCGGTTCAGGCCGAAATCCTCAATCTCCTCCAGGATTTGCGCGTCAATCGCGGTCTGACCTATCTGCTCGTCAGCCATGATCTCGCCGTCGTCTCGCACATGTGCAGCCGCGTCGCCATCATGGAAGCGGGCGAGATCGTCGAACAGATCGATGTCGGCGCCTTGCGAAAAGGTGCGGTCGAACATCCCTACTCGCAACGCCTGCTGCGCGCGAGCAGGATGTACGGAAGGGCGTAGCCGTTGGTCGGCACGGCCCTACCTGCTTTTGACGCCACAAGCTACGGACCGCAATGGGCTTCGATAGCAGAAATGATCTCCTGCCAATCCCGGAGATGAATTTCGTGGCCACCGCCCTCGATCCGAATGAGCTTCGCTCCCTTGACGGTTCGTGCCAGCAATTCGCCGTGCTCAACGGGATAAATTGGATCAGCCGTCCCGTGTATGACAAGGAGGGGCGCGGCAAGTTCAGCCAGTTTGCCCTTTAAGGCCTGGCCGCCCTTCAGCATGAAATGATTGGTGGCGCTGACGAAGTTTTTGGCCCGTTTGACGTCACGTTCAACAAAGGCGCGCGCCTGCCGTTCGTCGTAAGGGTGCGCCGAACCGGCGATCATCCGGGTATCCTTGACAAGGAATTCGATCACTTGGGCATTGTCTGTCCATTCGACGTGCTCACCCGTTGCTGCGTGCTCCATGTAGGCGTCGATGGTATGGGGTAGAACACTGGTATCAACGCCCACCGGCGTGGTGGAGATCAGCGTTAGTGTCTTGACGCGCTTCGGATTTGACAATGCGGCGATCTGGGCGATCGTGCCGCCCATCGACATTCCGATCAGATTGGCACGGTCGATGCCGTAGCCATCGAGTACCTTTATGGCGTCCTCGGCCATGTCGTCCATTGCATAGGGCGGCTCCCCAGGCGGGTAGATCGTCGAGCGGCCGGTGTCTCGATTGTCGTAGCGGATGACATAGAACTCGTGATCAGCAAGCTTTTGGCAGAAGCCGTCCGGCCACCACAACATTGAAGCCATGGCGCCCATGATGAGCAGGATCGGCTCATGCGTCGGGTTGCCGAAAGCCTGCGTGGCAATCTCGACGTCGTCAAACTTGATCATACGTTCAGTCACTTGGCGGCATCCTTTAGCTTGGGTGAAGCAGCAAAAATCGTAGGTCTTCGTATCTGCAGGCGTCCATGGCAGAGCGGACCAACTTGCAGTCGGGATCTGCTGCTCTCGATGGACGCCTCAAAGATTCTCGCAGACTTCCCGTAAGGTCTGCATGTTCCCTATCCTCTGGCTAAGGTGGGTGGTGCCGCATCGGGCATTTTGAGTATGACAGGCCGCAAAAACCATTTTCGCGGCATAGTGATCCAACCGGATGCAGGTCAGGGTCCCGGGGACTGAACATCGCCGGCGCTTGGGATCTCCGCATCGCTACTCTGCACCGTCGGGATGACTATGTCTTCATCTCTGCTAATCTCGAACTTCAGGCTTCGGAGCATCTTGTGTCGACATCCCCTAGAAGGTCTCGGTTTTCAGGCCGTGCAGTTGAACTCGATTCGATGGAATCCGCTTTCCGAGATGTGACCGGCGGGCGGCAACGTTGCTTTCTTGTCGGGGCAGAAGCAGGCGGCGGCAAAACGCGGCTGGTTGAAGAGTTTGCCAACCGACTGTCCGGCCGTACCCTGTTTCTGAAAGGCGGGTGCATTGAGCAGCGGGAATCGGCATTGCCTTACGCGCCGGTAGCGGCTGTGCTGCATGAACTTGTTCATCTGCGCGGCGCGCCGGCAGTCAAATCCTTTGTCGGCGCCGAGGGCGCGCGAGAACTAGCCTGGCTTCTTCCCGAATTCGGCGAGAACTCCGAAAGATTTGATTCCGGCATCGCAAGAGCGCGGCTGTTCGAGGTGCTGCGAAAGTTGTTCGAGGAGCTAGCGCGGGAGACGCCGCTCGTGGTGGTCATCGAGGATATTCACTGGGCCGACCATGCAACTTGCGATCTGCTTCGTTTCCTCGCGACACGGCTGAAGAAAATTCGGCTGATGCTGATCGTCACCTATCGACCCGAGGAGACCAACGCCACCAACGCCCTGCGGACGACTATCGCTGACCTCTCACTTTCCGAGGGTGCCGAGGTGTTGACGCTTCCCCGCCTTCGACGCGCGGAGGTCGCCGTGCAGCTCGAGGGGCTGCTAGGACGCCCGCCAACACCCGCGCTGATCAATGAGGTCCATGCGCGGTGCTGCGGAATCCCGCTTTTCACGGAGGCACTCATCGATGCCAACGGAGGCTTGCGCAGAGATTTTCCTGGTTCGCTCAACGACTACCTGCTGAGAGCAGTCAGGGACATGCCGGCGTCGACGGCCGAGCTGTTGAAGGTGATGGCGCTCGGCGGCCCGCATATCACTCATGCGCTTCTTCGCAGCGTCGCGAACAAGGCCGACCTTGAATTAGCAGAATGGCTGCGTCCTGCGATTTTGGCTGGGATCCTGGTGCCTGATCATGATGGATATGCGTTCCGCCACGCACTTATCCACGAAGCGGTGCGGGGTGACCTGATCGCCGGCGAAAAGGTGGCCATCCATCGCGCCTATGCGGACGTGCTCGAACGCGGACCGGCTCCAAGCTACAGGGTTTGGCATTCCGTTGCGCTTGCGCGCCACTGGTACGGCGCTGGTCAAGCCGAAAATTGCCTGCGATGGGCCTGGCAATCCGCCACGGAGGCCGCAGCCACTTTCGCTTATGCAGACCAGATGGAGATGCTGAAGCTCGTGCTGGCAATGTGGCCCGAGGTCGATGATGCGATTGACGTGATCGGCGCGGATCACTGCAAGGTGTTGGAACTCGCTGCCGATGCCGCCTGCTGGGCAGCGGAGGCGGAACAGGGGCTGGCTTTTGTCGAACGCGCACTCGCCGAGGTGGATGTCGGTCGCGACAAGGAGCAACTCGCAGCGCTTCTTCTGCAGCGCGCGGTGATGCGTCAACACGCACTTATCCCAGGCGAGATCGCCGACCTCGAGCGCGCGCTCGATCATGCGCTCGATTCCACAAGGCTGCGCGCGGACGGACTGGGGCAGTTTTCCCGCGCGCTGATACTAAGGGGAGAGTTCGATCGCGCCAGGCGCTTGGGCGACGAACTGAAGGATCTGTCTGAAAGGCTCGATGACGAGGAGTACCGCATAGAGGCACTGATCGTCGCGGAGTCTTTGGAGATGGCATCGGGCAGTTACCACATCGATGGCCTCTGGAGCGTCGTTGACCGCGCCAGGCAGGCCTCCATCGGACGGGTCGAGGTGCTGGCGGGCGCCGCATTGCTTCGCGCCCTGCTTGAGACGGGACAATATCCTCAGGTCGCCGAAATCGGACCGGCGATCTTTGCGCGGACGGTCGAGTTCGGCCAGGCACGCTATATCGGGGCGATAATCGGTTCGCCTTTGTGCCGCGCCCTCCTCGCATTGGGCCGCGTTTCTGAAGCCATTGAGACATGTGAGCGGATGGCGGCATTGGATCCGCTACCGCTCGGGCTCGTTCATGTTTTCGAATGCCAGGCGGAGATCGCCTTGGTCTTGGGGAACTCGGATCGAATTGCCGTTGCGGCGAGATCCTTGCGCAGTCTGCCACCCGGCCCTCAGGTTGCGAGCCGCATGGCGGCCAATCTTTTGAGATTTGACATCGAAAGCCGCACGCTGGCGGGTGACATGGATCAATCTGCGATGCTGATAAGATCCGCCTTGAACCATTGCGAAAAACAAGGACGCGTCTCTTGGCCACTCCTGGCGTCTGCGATGCGCGTTGCCGTTGATACGAACCAGAAAGATGTGGCGCGGCAGTTCGCCGACCTTGCCGCTCGGTCCCCGTGCCGCAATGTGGTGGAGGAAGCCGAGAGGCTGGGCATCCTGGCCGAGATGTCGCGCTCGACGGGTTCCGACCTCGAGGCGTGGGAAGCGGTTGCCCAAAGCTGGGCTGATTTGAGCCAGCCCTTTCAGCAGGCATATGCCCTTATGCAGGCCGGTGGTGCTGCAGTGAATGCCGGCCAGCGCGTGAAGGGTGCGGGCCATTTCCGGCGAGGCGCGGACCTTGCCCATTCGACCGGCGCTTCCCTCCTGGGCAATCAGATCGAGACCCTCGCCGAAAAGGCCCGCATTGATCTTGGAAACGGAAAGGAGGGTGGCATGCCGAAGGCACCCCTCGGCCTGACGGATCGGGAATTCGAGGTGCTCCGGCTTCTCGCCGCGGGACAGAGCAATCGCGAGATCGCCGTCAATCTGTTCATTTCCTCGAAAACGGCGAGCGTTCATGTCTCCAACATCTTGAGCAAACTCTCAGTCCCCAGCCGCGGCGCCGCGGCCGCCATGGCCCACCGGCTCCGGATCGTAGATCCGGCCTAAGGTTTGCTTGTCTTGCTATGCCCTTCCGGTGTCTGTCGTCCGCACGACCCAGGCGTCGCATTCCTATTTGATTGTCTAGGCATGTTGCCTGATGTGCTTATGCCGGCCTTAGGCCGAGGATGCTTATATGGCGCGCCCGAGCGGCGCCCAAAATGCGAACATCCGGAGGTCAAATGAACATCCCTTCCACCACCTTGGCCAACACCCAACGTACGATCGATTCTTATGAAGGTTGCGCCGATGACTATAGTCGCATCGTTGATCAGTTTCCCTGGCCGAGCCTCGAGGCGGCACTGCGTCAGGTAGCTACCGCCGCCGGCAAGGGTGGCCAGATCCTTGAGATCGGGTCCGGGGCCGGATGGGATGCGGATTTCCTGGAGACACAGGGCGTTTCGGTAAGGCGAACCGATGCGACGCGACGGTTTCTGGAACTGCAGGCCGCGCGCGGCAAGAAGGGCGAGCTCCTCAACGTCATCACCGACGACCTCGGCGGACCCTATGACGCGGTGGTCGCTCTCTGTATCCTGATACATGTGCCGCGTGACCAGACCGGCCCGGTTCTCGAAAAGATCGTCGCCGCGCTACGCCCGGGAGGTGTCTTCCTGGTGTCGATGCGTGATGGGGACGGAGAGACGAGCGGCGCCTACCACATGTCCTACTGGCGCCGGGACGATTTCGCGCTGTGCATCAAGCAGGCAGGGCTGGCTCTTGAATGGGACGCACACAGGGTCAACCGTGACGGCGATGGGTGGAACACGTTTTACGCTCGCAGAGAGTGATACGGGCCAGGTTGCACAACCTCATTGTGTAAGACCGATCTAAAGCCTGATGCGGGCGATCGGCAATCCCTTTCAGCGCGCATGGGCAGCATTGGTAGGTTGATCCTGTTGAAAACGTGCGCGCTGCGTTGGGAACGCGGTCAATGCCTCCCATACGGAACCAAATCATCGCCGAGCGGTTATATGACAGCTTCCTCCTCGAAGAGCCGAGTGTCATGATGCGGATGTTACGCGGCCCGAAAGTTACTCAGATGATCAAGGTCCTTTCATGCACCATCGCCGCGGCGACGGCGTCAATGCTCATGGCCGGAGCCGCCAAAGCCGATGAGTCTGCCTTCCTCAAAACACTGGCGGGAAATTGGAGCGGCAACGGTACGGTGAAAGTGCGGACAAATGCACCCACCATGAAAGTCACCTGCCGTTTCAAGTCGGACGCGAATGCAAGCTCCCTTGCACTCAATGGGCGCTGCACCAGTCTCGTCGTTTTTTCCCGCGTCATCAGCGCCAACCTCAGGGCCAGCGGTGACACCTACACCGGCTCCTACGTGGGCGCGGGCACCGGCACCGCGGGTCTTGGCGGAAAACGCGCCGGCAATGCCATAAGCCTCGCGATCAAATGGGCGAAAGAGGTCAATGGCGATCGACGTGCGCAGATGATGATCGAAAAAACCGGGGCATCGGGCATGCGCCTCACAACCGTCGATACCGACCCCGCTACAGGTCGATCGGTTGTTACGAGCCGCATTGACCTTCGTCGGAGCTGATATCTTTTTGCGTTCAAAGCGCCGCTGGCGTGCTAAAGGGTTGATAGAGAAGCTCCGAAGCTATAGTTTCGCCTTCGCAAATCGCTGAACGATACAAGGAAATAGTTATCTCATGCCGACAGGTACCGTTAAATTCTTCAATGACGACAAGGGCTTCGGCTTCATCACCCCTGAGGGTGGCGGACAGGACGTTTTTGTTCACGTGTCTGCGCTGCAGAGCGGCGGGTCGCTCCGCGAAGGCGACAAGGTCAGCTTCGAAGTTGGACAGGATCGCAAGACCGGAAAATCGAAGGCTGAGAACGTCTCGACCCTCTGATCGAAATCGAAGGCGGCCCAGCCTGCGTTGAGCGGGTTGGGCTCATCCTCACGAGACGTGGGCGCGAATGCCTCCGTACTCTAAAGCGCGTCGTGATCTTCGCGCTTTATGTCTTTGTGTTACGTATGTCGTGGTCGCGAAACCGCTGCACAGTTTTGCGCCACATGCTTTAAGCCGAAACGCCGGCGATCGAGGTCTGGGCGTGTCGTTTAACGTCCGCGCCCTGGAAATCCCGAATATGACGCGTGACGATGATCATGCCAGCGCAGTGGCGGCAACCAGAGCATTTTCTCCTTGACAGAGGATGTTCCACGCATTCGCTTTAGACAATGCGAGGAGCTGATCACATCACGCCCCTGATAGAATGCTTTTCGCGGCCTTCTCGGCAATCATTATCACCGGCGAGTTGGTGTTGCCCGACACGATCGTCGGCATGATCGAGGCATCGACCACCCGCAGTTTCGCCAGCCCATGCACCCGCAATTGCGGATCGACAACCGCCATCGTGTCGCTCCCCATCTTGCAGGTACCGACCGGATGGAAGATCGTCGTGGCGATATCGCCGACGCGACGGATCAGTTCCTCGTCAGTCCGGTATTCCATGCCCGGCAGCATCTCCTGCGGCCGGTACTTGGCGATCGCACCCGCCTCCATGAGCCGGCGGGCGTGCCGGATCGATTTCGTCGCAACCATCCGGTCGCCGACGGTCGAAAGATAATTCGGGCGGATTTCCGGCGCCACGGAAAAGTCCGGGCCGCCAACATGCACGGTCCCCCGGCTCTCCGGCCGCAGATTGCAGACGGAGACGGTGACGGCGGGATATTTGTGCAGCGGCTCGCCGAGCCGCTCGGTGCTCAACGGCTGCACGTGATATTCGAGATCGGCGGTCACAACGGCCGGATCGCTCTTGGCAAAGATACCGAGCTGGCTCGGCGCCATCGACAAGGGCCCGGACCGGCGCAGCATATATTCAAGCCCCATACCCGCCCGGGTGAACAGGTTGTGATACAGCTGGTTCAGCGTCTTTGCGCCCTCGATGCGGAAGACCGTACGGATTTGCAGATGGTCCTGCAGGTTTTCGCCGACACCCGGAAGTTCATGGGCGAGGTCCAGTCCGGCAGCGGACAACACATCCGGGCGACCGACCCCGGAAAGCTCCAGGATTTTCGGCGAATTGATCGCACCGGCAGACAGAATGACCTCGCGACCGGCGCGAGCCAGATGGTTCTGCCCGTTCAGCCGGAACCGCACGCCGGTCACCATTCTGCCGTCGAATTCCAGCCGCTCGGTTTCGGCGCCGGTCAGCACACGCAGATTGGGCCGCTTCATCGCCGGGCGCAGAAAGGCCTTCCTCGTGTTCCAGCGCAGGCCGCCGCGCTGATTGACCTCGAAATAGCCCGAGCCTTCATTGTCGCCATCGTTGAAATCGTCGGTCTTCGGGATACCCAGTTCTTCGGCGGCATCGCGAAAGGCATCGAGGATCGGCCAGGAAAGCCGCTGCTTTTCCACCCGCCATTCGCCGCCTGCCCCGTGCATTGGCGACTTGCCGCGATAGTTGTCCTCGGATTTCAGGAAATAGGGCAGCACGTCGTCCCAGCCCCAGCCGGAATTACCCGCCTGGCGCCAACCATCGTAATCGGCCGCCTGGCCGCGCATGTAGATCATGCCGTTGATCGACGAGCAGCCGCCCAGCACTTTTCCACGCGGATAGGGCAATGACCGGCCGTTCAGTCCGGCCTCCGCCTCCGTCTTCATCATCCAATCGGTGCGTGGATTGCCCATGCAGTAGAGATAGCCGATCGGCACATGCACCCAATGATACCGGTCGCTGCCGCCGGCTTCGAGCAGCAGGACACGGGTTTTCGGATCGGCCGACAGCCGGTTGGCCAGAACGCATCCCGCCGATCCTGCGCCGACGATGATAAAATCGTAGCTTCCCGCATCAATGGCCGCATCATCGACACGCATGTTCATGCCGCCGCCCCCGCTGCCGCCGGCGGGACCGCTGTCAGACGCCGCCAGAGCGGTGCCATTGCCTCGGCGATATCCAGATAGAGAGCGTAGCGCCGCGCATAATGCGCCTCAAGCGAGACATCCGGGCGATAATGCCGCTCGGTCCGGACCATGGCCGCAGCACCAGCGCCGAAGTCCGCGAAGACGCCGACGCCGGTTCCAGCCGCAATCGCCGCCCCCAGCGCACCGGTTTCGCGCGAGCGGGCGACAGTGACGGGTACGCCGAGCACATCGGCAAAGATCTGCGGCCAGATCAGGCTGCGCGAGCCGCCGCCGGAGAGCACCGCCTCGTTGAACACCGCTCCGGCCTTTCGGATCGTCTCGATGTGCTGGCGATGACCGAAGGCGACACCTTCGAGAAGCGCGCGAACGAGATGCCCCTTGGTGTGCCAGCCGGCAATGCCGTAGAAGCCGGCGCGTGCGTGGCCGTCCTGCTGGGCGCCATAGAGATAGGGATGGTAGAGCGGGTCGTCTGCCGCGGGCTCGATCGCCCCGGCCAGTGCGCAGCAGGCATCGAAGGCCGAAACGCCTGCCGCATGCTCGCCTTCGAAGAACTCCCGCACCAGCCATTCGAGATTGGCAGCCGAGGTGGCGCTGTTCTCCATCGCCATGTAGCGGGTGCGATCGAAGGTCGAGGACATGAAGACCGGCCCGTCGAGGTCGGGACTGTCTATAACGACCTGGTTGATGCTCCAGGTGCCGGCAATGATCGAGGCGCTGCCGGTGCGCGAAACGCCCGAGCCGAGCGCCGAGGCGACAACGTCGAACAGCCCGCCGACCACAGGCGTACCGGCGGCGAGCCCGGTTTGCGTCGCCACCTCGTCCGTTACCGTGCCGGCAATGTCGGCGCTTTCGATGAGTGGCGGCAAGAGGTCCATGCAATCGCCCAGTCCATAGGCTTCCATCAGCGCCTTGTCGTAGCGGCGCGCGGCAAGATCGAGCAGACCGGCCCCCGACATGTCGGATACTTCGCTGACGCGGCGGCCGGTCAGGCGGTTGACGACGAAATCCTTGGAGAAGAACACCGTACCGATGCGGTTGAACAATTCCGGCCGGTGACGCTTCAGCCAGGCAAGCAATGTCGGCGTCTGGGATGGCCACGGGCGCTGGCGGGCAATCGGATAGGTCCGGTCACCAACGCCGGCTTCTCGCCATTCATCGACCAGCCCGGCCGCCCGCGTGTCGAGCGACTGGATGCCGATGAGCGGAGCGCCGTCGCGATCAAGCGCATAGAGACCGTTGCCGTGCCCGGCGCAACCGATCGCGGCGATTTCCCCCGGCTGGATCCTTGCCTTTTCAATGCAGGCGCGGATGACCTGGCGGGCATTCGCCCATAATTCGTCCAGACCCCGCTCGACATGCCCCGGGCTCGGCATGCGGCTGCGTCCCTCTGCCGACGCAGCCGCGATCTCGTTGCCCGCTCGGTCGAAAATTACCGCCTTGATGACGGTGTTTCCGGCGTCGAGACCCAAAAGATACTCTCCCATGCAGAACCCTCCCAAGATTCGAAATCGCTGCTCAGCCCTGCTGGTAGAGCGCAAAGGCCTGTTCGCCGCTCGCATCCTCGTGCACGATCGCCATCAGCCCGCGCACCACGGCACTCGGATTGGCGTGCTGATAGATGTTGCGCCCATAGACCATGCCCATTGCGCCCTGTCGCATCAAGGCGGCGGATTTGTCGAAGACGGCGCGAAGATCTTCCTTGCCGCCGCCGCGCACCAGAACCGGACAACGGGCTGCTTCCACCACTCTGTGGAAATCCTCGGCATTGGTGGTCGGATCCGCCTTGACGATATCCGCCCCCATCTCGCGGGCGAGCCGCGTCAAGGTAACGATCTTGTCCGCGTCGCCATCGACCATGTAACCGCCCTTTTCGGTGACCGGCTGCATTACCAGCGGCTCGATCATCAGCGGCATGCCATACTTGTCGCAATCGGCCCGCACGCGGGAGATGTTCTGCACGCACTGGCGGAACAGGTCCGGCTCGTCCGGCAGCATGAACAGGTTGACGACGACGCAGGCCGCATCCATTTCGATCGCGCCGATCAACGGCTCGGTCTCGTTCTGCAGCACCGCCCACATGTCGCGGTGGCGGATCCGGTTATAGGGATTGCCCATGTCGATGCGCATGACCAGCGCCGGCTTGTCCTTGCCGGGCACATCCTGCAGCAGGTCCGCCTGGCCGTAATTCATCTGGATCGCATCCGGCCCGGCGGAAACCAGCGCCTTGACGACGGCCTGAATATCCTCCAGCCCATTGAGGAAGGACGGTTCGTTGCAGACGCCGTGATCGATCGCCACGTCGAGGCAACGGCCGCCGCCGAACAGCCGGTTCATCCGGACTTTGCTGTTGTGTCGCATTCTATGCTCCTTGGTTCGTTCCTTGCGGAAAGCATGTCTTCATCGACGCCGTGGCGTTCGTTGAGAAGGGTGAGAAAACGGTCGCGCTCACGGGCGTGATGCGCGAGCGTCCAGTGCCTTTCCTGCGCCAGCAGGTCGAGTACGGCATCCATCATGTCGAGCGTAAGCTCGCCCGAAACGGCAAGCGTTGTGCGCCGCAAAAGCAGGTCGTCCAGATGTTCCACCGCTTCACCGCGGATCAGGAACTGCAATTCGCGCACCGAGTAGCCGGCGTGCGGCAGCACCGCATCGGGGCCCGCCGCGATGAAACCGGCAACCGCCTCGGAATCCGTGCCATATCGAGCAAACAGCTCAGCCATGCGCCGGATGGAAAGGCCTTTGCTGGCCGCCACCTGCGTTAGCCAGACAGGCGCGTTGGTGGGAAATGCCTGCCCGCCGCCGATCGGCCGATCGGTCGTCGTAATACGGCGCTGCCTGCCTAGCCTTTCCAGTGCCATGTCGGCCGCCAGTTCCCCGAAGGATCGGAATGTCGTCCACTTGCCGCCGATCATGCACAGAACCGGTGGGCCGCCATCCTTCGGCTCGACGACCGTGCAGAAATGATCGCGCGGAATGCGCCCGGTAAAACTGTCGGTGCTGGCCGGCAGCGGGCGCACGCCGGAAAACTGGAAAACGATCTGTTCCGGCCGGATGGTGATGTCAGGCAGGACGAAGGCGAGCGATTGCAAGATATAATCCCGCTCGTCCGCCTCGCAGCGCACCGTTTCCGGATTGTCGACGCGGATATCGGTGGAACCGACGAGAACCT
This sequence comes from Rhizobium acaciae, assembly GCF_025941625.1. Classification (NCBI taxonomy): domain Bacteria; kingdom Pseudomonadati; phylum Pseudomonadota; class Alphaproteobacteria; order Hyphomicrobiales; family Rhizobiaceae; genus Rhizobium; species Rhizobium acaciae. The sequence continues at coordinate 231,934 of NZ_JAPCZO010000009.1, read as the reverse complement.
TGCCGAGGTAGGGAAACAGGATGCAGATCCGCCCGTCCTCGTTCTCATAGTACAGCATGTGATCGGCGAGCGCGTCGCGCAGGTCGGCATTGTCGACGATCAGATGCGAGCCCTTGGTGCCGCCCATCAGTGGTGCCGGCCGTGTTTCCGGCGAAAACAGGGTCTGATTGGCGATGTCGATCCAGCCGCCGGTGGCGTTGATGATCAGCGCTGGTTCGACGGCAACGGACGCGCCGCCGATCTGGTCTTCGAGACGGTACTGACCATCCTCTGTCCGCCGCAGTTCCGCATAGTTCAGCGCCATCGCCCCGAACTTTGCTGAAATACCATCCTGCAGAAGCTCGATGCCCAGCCGCTCCGGGTGGCTGACCCAGGCGTCGAAATAGGTGGCTGAACTCTTGATGTCGGGATTGAGCGCCGGCCACTTGGCAAGCGTCGTGCGCCGGCCGCGAAACTGGTGGCGCGGCATCAATGCCCGCTTGCGGGTCAGGAAATCATAGATGCTGAGGCCCGCCTTGATGGCGATAGCGCCACGCCGGCTCGGGCGGCGGCTGAGACCCAGGAAGCGGACGATGCCATTGCCGAGGCCGGAAAAGATATCGAACACCGGCACCGTCGTCGGCAGCGGCGCGACGTAATGCGGCGCGTTGCGCAGCAGCCGGTCCCGCTCGACCAGCGATTCCTGCACCAGCTTGAATTCGCCGTTTTCAAGATAGCGAAGCCCGCCATGCACCATGCGCGACAGCGCCGAACTGGCCCCGGAGCAATAGTCGTGTTTTTCCAAAAGCAGCACGTTCAGCCCCTGCAGCGACAGCTCCCGAAAGACGCTGATGCCGTTGATGCCGCCGCCGATGACACAAACGTCCACCTTCGGGCTCTGGCGGAGCCCGTCCAATATCTCTTGCCGTTTCATGATGGCGATCCGCTACCTGTCCATGTCAGTCAGTTTCGCCGCTATGGCCGTATCGATGGCCGCAAGATCGGCCACATCCAGCCGGATGGTCCCGGCCCGCGCATTGTCGAGCGCTTGTGCCGGATTGCGCGCCCCGCAAAGTGCAAAGGTGACGCCCGGCTGCGCCAGCGTCCAGGCAATCACGATCTGGGCGATGCTGGCGCCGTGTTTTTCGGCGACCGGCCGGATGGCGTCGGCCAGCGCCGCTGCCTTCTGGCGGTTGTCGACCGAAAAGCGCGGATTGCCCTTGCGCTGGTCGTCGCCTGAGAACACGCGGTCAGGACCGATGGTGCCGGACAGCAACCCCAGCGCCAGCGACGAGTAGCTCAGCGTCGCAATGCCGTTGGCCCTGGTCAGCGGCAGAAGCTCCGCCTCGATCTCCCTGTCGATCATGCTGAACCGCTCCTGGATCGCGTCGAGACCACCGGCAGCGATATAGGCATTGAGGTCGTCGGGGCTGACATTGCTTGCGCCGATCGCCCGGATCTTGCCCGATGTGCGCAGGTCTTCCAGCGCCCGCATCGTTTCCTCGATCGGGGTCGTCGGATCCTGCCAATGGGTGATGTAGAGATCGATATAGTCGGTTCCGAGCCGCCTCAGGCTTTCCTCGACCTCATGCAGGATCGCATCGCGGCCGAGATAACGGTGCACCGGCTTGCCGTCCTGGTCGAAGAAATGACGGCCCTTCTGCGTATGCCAGACAAGGCCGCATTTGGTGGCGATGACAGCCTTGTCGCGGCGCCCGGTCAGCGCCTTGCCGACGATCTCCTCGGAACGTCCAAGCCCATAGGCCGGCGCCGTGTCGATCAGCGTCACGCCGGCATCGAGCGATGCCTGGATCGCGGCGATGGATTCGGCCTCATCGGTCCCGCCCCACATCCAGCCGCCGATCGCCCAGGTGCCCAGTCCGACCGCCGAGGCGGAAACGCCCGATTTGCCGATCTCACGTGTCAGTTGTTGTCCGCTCATGCCCATTTTCCTTCGCCATTCGCCAGTGCCAGCACCCGCGCACCCGTCGCCTCATCGGTCACCAGCGTATCCAAATGATTGCCGCGCAGAACGCTGAGGATCGGGCCTGCCTTGTTCGGCCCGCTCGCCACACCGATCTTGGTGGGGATCGAGGCGAATTCCGGCAGCGTCAGCGACACCAGCGAACGGTTGAGGCTGTAGTCACAGACCTGGCCATGATCATCGAGCAGATGCGCCAGCAATTCGCAGGAGGCGCCGGAGCGCTCGATCGCGGCGCGGTCGGTGCTTGAGGACGGATGCAGGTCGTAATAGCTCGAATCGTCCGAGAGGATCGAGCCGATGCCGACCACCGCCACTTTCGCCTCACGCGCCCGTTTGAAGACGTCTGCGACGGAACGCATGTTGATCAGCATCGCCCGCTGCTCGGCATCATCGGCAAAGAGGGGCGCATGGATCTGGTAGGAACGTCCCCCAAGCCGATCGGCCATCAAGGTCGAGACATGATTGACGTCGGTATAGTGTTTACCCTGCACGCAGCCGGTTGCTGGAATGACCTCGACATTGAACCGACGCGGCGGCTGCAGACCGGCAACGACGGCGCTCACGCCTTTGCCACCGGTGATGCAAATCGTATCGCCGTCGATGATCTCTTCCAAAAGCAACCGCGCTGCCGCTTCACCGACGGCTTGGAGTGCCGTCTGCGGATTGTCGGACACGGTCGGCACCACCACGGCGCGGCCGATGCCGCCAAGCGCTCGGAGCCGTTCTTCCATATCGACCAGCGGTTCGACCGGCGACTTGATCTTGATCTCGACCAAACCGAGCTGGCGGCCGCGCTTGATCAGCCGGTTGACGGTGGCGTGCGAGATGCCGAGCTGATCGGCAATCTGCGCCTGTGTCAGTCCCTCGAGGAAATGCAGCACCAGAGCCTGGTGCATCTGCCGGGCGATGACGATTTCCTCGCGCGGCGCATTTGCGGGTTTGAGCTTGGCTATCGGCATATCAGGCAGCCTTCCGCTTGTGCAGGAAATGGTCGATCGAGACGGCGGCAAGCAGAATGCAGCCTTTGATCATGTCTTGCCAATAGACAGACACGTCGAGCAAGATCAACGAGCTTGTTACGACCGACAGCAGGGCAATACCGAGAATGGCCCCGAGGATCGTGCCGGAGCCGCCATTCAGCGACGCACCACCGATCACCGCGGCCGCAATGATGTTGAGTTCCATGCCGACGCCAAAGGTCGGGGTCGCGGCGCCGAAGCGGGACATGTAGATCACCCCGGCGACACCGGACAGCGTGGCGCTGAGCACCGTCACCCAGAACTTCACCTGGTTGGTCTTGATGCCGGAATAGAGCGCCGCCTTCTCGTTGCTGCCGGTGTAGAAGACCTTGCGGAAGGCGGTTGCCCGGCGCAGCAGGAAATCAAACAGCACGACGACCGCGACAAAAATCAGGATTACATAGGGGACGCCGTAGAATGTGCCCTGCCCGACCGCCTTGAACGAGGGTGGAAGCGTGAACAGCGACAGCGGCGTGCCCCTGGTGATGATAAGGCAGATACCACGCACGATCACCATGGCCGCAAGCGAGGTGATGAAGTGATTGAGCCCAACGATCGTGACGAAGAAGCCCATGACGCAGCCGATCAGGCCGCTGGCAAGAATGCCGATCAGAGATGCGCTCCACGGATCGAGCCCCATCAGGAACAGTGAGCCCGACAGCACCATCGAGAAGCAGACGACCGAGCCGACCGACAGGTCGATGCCGCCGACGATCAACAGGATGGTCATGCCGACGACGACGATCCCTTCCACCGAAAACGACATCAGCATCGCCCGGAAATTGCCGAGCGTCAGAAAATGCGGCGAGGCAAAGCTCATGACGATGCAGAGCGCCAGGATGATCGCGATCAGTCCCGCCTCGCGCATCGTCCACAGCCGTTTCCAGCCGGGCGCGCGTGCCTGATGTGCCGTTGCCAATGTAGCGTCCGCCATGACCCTGTCTCCTGCCCCTGCTTTTTCCCTAAGCGGCATGCTCTGATGCCTTTGAATTGTTGTGGCCGCCGATCCCCGAGGCGAGCCGCATGATCGCTTCTTCCGTCATCGCCTCGCCCTCGACCGCGCCTGCAACCGTGCCTTCGTGGATGACCAGCACCCGATCGCACAGACCGAGAAGCTCCGGCAGTTCCGACGAGATGACGAGGATGCCGATGCCGGAGCGCGCGAGATCGCGCAACAGCCGGTGGATTTCCGATTTGGCGCCGACATCGATGCCGCGGGTCGGCTCGTCCATCAGGATGACCTTGGGATCGACCGCCAGTTGCTTGGCAATCGCCACCTTCTGCTGGTTTCCGCCCGACAGCGACGAGACTGGCATGTCGATGCCACCCATCCGCACGCCGAGCCGCCGGACCAGGTTGTGGGCACGATCCGCCTCGGCCTTGGAATTCAACAGTCCCAGCGGTCCGGTCAGCGATTTCAAATCGAGAACGGCAATGTTCTGGGCAATGGAAAGATCGAGGAAAATGCCGGAGCCTTTCCGGTCTTCCGACAGGTAGACGACCCCCGCTTGCGCTGCCTGCGCATAAGAGCGCGCCCGCAGCCGCTGTCCATGCAGTTGCACCTCGCCGCCAGTTACCGGCCGCAACCCGCAAATACCTTCGGCTATCTCGGTGCGGCCCGAGCCGATCAGCCCGCCGACGCCGAGAATTTCCCCTTTGCGCAGTGCGAAGCTCACATTCGTGAAGCGGCTGCCGTCGCCGAGATCGCGGACGCTCAGGATGATCTCATCGGTCCGCTCCGCCAGCGCCTGCTTTTCCGGATAGAGCTGGGTGATCTCGCGCCCGACCATGCGGCGCACCACATCATCCGGTGTCAAATCCGCCACCTTCTCCGTCGATACATAACGGCCATCGCGAAACACGGTGACCCGGTCGCACAGGCTGAAGATTTCGGCCATGCGGTGGCTGATATAGATGATTGAAATACCCTGCGCCCTGAGGTCGCGGATAATTCCGAACAGGACCTGCGTCTCCGATTCCGTCAAAGCCGCCGTCGGTTCGTCGAAGATCAGCACCCGGCAATCGAGCGTCAGTGCCTTGGCGATCTCGACAAGCTGCTGGCTGGAAATCGACAGGTCACCGACTTTGCGGCGCACGTCGATCGGCGCCAGACGGTTCATCACGACCTGCGCATCCCGCTCCAGCCTGCCATAATTCATGAAAGGCGAGCGGCGGCGGTTGGTCGCGGCCATGAACATGTTCTCGGCCACCGTCGCATCGTTGCAGAGCGCGAATTCCTGATGCACGAGGCCAAGCCCGAGTGATTGCGCCACGGCCGGCGACGTCACCTTTACCGGCGCGCCATCGACGAGAACGTCCCCTTCGGTCGGCTGCAGCACGCCGGCAATGATGTTCATCAGCGTCGACTTGCCCGCGCCGTTTTCGCCGCAAAGCGCATGAACCTCGCCCTTCTCCAGGCTGAAGCTCACCTCCGTCAACGCCTTCACCGCACCGAAGTGCTTGCTGACATTGCGGATTTCCAGAACCGGCACCGACGCCATCATCGTCTCCTCCTCACGCTCGCGGTGGCTGTCCGGAGTTTCCTGCCCCCGGACAGCCGGCACAAAGGCTTACTCCTCGATGCCTTTGGTGCCCCGCCGCTTCAGATACTTGTCCCAGTAGAAGTCGTCGGCATTGGCAGCCGTGACGATCGACAAGCCGTTGTCGACGAACGGAATGCTCATCGGATTGAAGCCGACGCGCTTGGCGTCGTTCATCGGGTCGATGAGTTCCGGATGCTTGGCAAGCCACAGGAGCATGAAGCCCATGTAACCCTGCATGCCCTGGTTCGGGTTGATCGAGCCGAACACTTCGCCCGCCTTGATCATGTCAAGGATATTGGCGTTGACGTCGGCGCACATCACGAGGATCTTGCCGCCGCTTTCCTTATTGGCCTGCGAAGCGCCGATGGCTGAATTCGCTTCCGGCATGAAGACGGCGCCAATGTTCGGATGTGCCTGCACCAAGCTCATCAGGCCTTGATAGGCCTTGTTCGGGTCCTGGTTGGACGCAGCGCGACCAACCAGCTTCATATCAGGATATTTTTCCTCCATACGGGCGATGAAGGCGGCGATACGCTTGTCGTGGTTGTCCTGGCCCGGATTTTCGAGAACGGCATATTCACCCTTGCCACCCATCTTTTCGGCAATCGCGTCGGCCGCATAGGTGCCTTCGCGGGTATTGTCCGACGTGACGAACGAGATGCGCTTCGAAAGCGGCGCATCGGCTGCGAATGTCACGACCGCCGTGCCCTGGTCGATCGCCCGGTTGATCGGCTCGATGAACGGGTCGGAGTTCATCGGGTGAACGAGAATACCGGCCGGGTTCTGGGCCAGCGCCTGGTCGAAAGTGGCGATCTGCTTGTTGACGTCATATTCCGGCGTGCCGGTATAGGCGGTCTCGCAACCGAGCTGCTGACCGGCCTGCTTGAACATTTCATAGACCGGGAACCAATATTCGACGCCCGATACCATGACGTTCATGACGTATTTTTCACCGGGCTTGCAGCGGAACGGATTTTCCGCGTCCGCGCTGGCCGCGCCGGCGAAAAGCGTCGATGTAAGGACCGCCAATGCGGTCGTGCTTAGAAATTTGCGCAAGTTTCCTCCTCGAGGCCGAAGCCCCTCCCAAATATCCGGCGGCGCCTCAGCGGCTGCCGATGATCCATTGAAGACCGGAGTTCCTCCTCGAAGTCCGGTATGGGCAGATAATCGCAACGGCAGAGTGCTGTCAATATAATTCATGCTGTGAAATATATTTCAACTCTATCCGCTCGTGTAGCGGTCGATGCCCGCCTGCGAGCGGTCGAAGGGTTCATGCCGGTCGTCGTGGCGCCTGGCGATGTCGCCCTGTTCGGCAAACGACCCAGCCGGAGCACTTCCGATTTCCCCGCGCCATGGAAACGCTTTATCTTTTTTGGTTTGGTGCAATTCCGGGCGCAAGACCGCTGCGTACTATGCTGGATGCTCTACAGCCGATTGGCGCGCAATAGAGTGTCACGAGACAAATATCCCGCAAGCGTCCCATCCGCGGCTCTGACGTGCAGGCCCGGCATCTCGCCGGAGAGGATGAGCGCCAAGGCGTCGTGAACCGTGGCATCAGCGGCGATCTCGGCATCGCCGTTGGACGGTTCCGGCGCGGTCATGATCATCGATACGGCAATCAAGCTCAGCCTCTTTATGGCTCGGTCGGGACCGAGGAAACTCTCGACGAATTCATTGACGGGACGCGCGAGGATTTCCTGCGGGGTATCATATTGAAGGAGGCGGCCATCCCGCATGATGGCGATGCGATCACCCATCTTGATCGCCTCATCGAGGTCATGGGTGACGATGACGACGGTCTTCTTCACCTTCCTGAGAATATCGCGGAATTCGTCCTGAAGCCGAACGCGGGTGATCGGATCGATGGCACCGAACGGTTCGTCCATCAGCATGATGGCAGGGTCGGCGGCGAGCGCACGCGCGAAACCGACGCGCTGACGCTGCCCGCCCGACAATTCGTGTGGCAGGCGCTGCCGCATGATGGCCGGATCAAGGCCGACGAGATCCAGCAGCTCATCGACCCGGCGATCGCTGCGCGCCTTTTCCCAACCGAGAAGTCGCGGTACGGTCGCGACATTGCGCGCGATCGACATATGCGGAAACAGACCAACTTGCTGGATGACATAGCCGATGCTGCGGCGCAGTTCTTTCTGATCGACCCGGGCGATATCTCTGCCATCGACCAGCACCCGTCCCGTCGTAGGCGTCTCCAACTGATTGATCATGCGCATGGTCGTGGTCTTGCCGCAGCCCGAAGGGCCGATCAGGGCAACCGTCGTACCGGTCTCGATCAGGAGATCGAGATTGTCGACCGCATGCTGGCCGCTTCCGTCGTAGTTCTTCGTAACATGGTCGAGATGAATCATCCTGATATCCGCTTTCGGCCGCCTAGCGCCGTTGAGTGAAGACGCGCTCCAGGGCGCCGAACGCCAATTCCGCAAAGATCGCGAGCACGGCTATCGGAACCGCTCCGACGAGAAGGCGCGGCATGTTCATGATCGCAATGCCGGCATTGATGAAATCGCCAAGCCCGCCGCCGCCGATGAAGGAGGCCAGCGCCGCCCCGCCGATGACCTGGATGGCACTCGTCCTGACGCCTGACAAAATCGACGGAACGGCCAGAGGAAGTTCGATCTCCCACAGCATCTGTCCGGCGCTCATGCCCATTCCATCGGCCGCATCGATCACCGAGGCGTCGATCTCGCGGATGCCGATGATCGTGCTCAACAGCAGCGGCGGCACGGCAAGGACGATGAGGGCGACCACCGACGGCAACAATCCGATGCCGAGAAACGGCATCGCCGCCGACAGAATCGCAAGGCTCGGTATGGAGCGCAAGGCGCCGGCAATATTGACCACTGCAAAGGCGGCGCGAGGTGCCCGTGCAACGGCAAATCCGAGTGGCACGGCAATGACGAAAGCGATACCAAGCGATAGGACGCACATCAGAAGATGGCGATTGAAAGCATTGAAGAAGCTACCGGAGTTGTTAAAGATCCAGCTGAATGCATCGATAACGATCATGCGGCTTTACCTCCACTGCGCCGGCGCAGCAGCTTTTCGAAGGATGCAAAACAGTAGTCGGCAAAGAGCGCCAGAAATGACGTCAGCAGCCCGCCGGCGATGATCTTTTCGGGGAACCGCTGGTCGATGCCTTCGAAAATGATGACGCCGAGCCCGCCGGCATTGATATAGGCGGCAACGGTCGCGATGCCGATGACCGTCACCATGGCAATGCGGATACCGCCGACGATATAGGGCATCGCCAGCGGCAGCTCGACCTCCCAAATCCGCCGCGCCGTGCCGTAGCCCATGCCATCGGCAGCTTCGAGTATGTCACGCGGAATTGCCTGAAACCCCATGCCGATATTGCGGATCAGGATCATCAGCGAGTAGGCGGCAAGACCGGCAATGGCGGGTGCCGCCCCAATCCCCATGATCGGAATGAGAAGCGCAAACAGCGCCAAGCTCGGCACGGCGAACAGGATACCGGTGAAGATGATGATTACCGCGAAGCTCCGCGGCCGCCTTGCCGCCCAGATCCCGACGATCAGTGAGATCACCAGGGCAATGCCGACCGAGGAAAAAACGAGATACAGGTGCTCCAACAGCGCTTCGAATAGCCGATCGAGGTGTTTAGGGACCCACTTCATCGTCGAGACCTCCGCGTACGGGCGCTCGTTCGCCTGTCTACCATGAGATCCCCAATCTGCGATCGGCGTCGTCGGCTCTCTGCGGCAGGACATCGTAGGCCGACGGAGCGACCACTGAAAATCGCCTGAGGCCCAGCCGTTCCAAAGCTGCCGCTCCCTCAGGCGTTTCATGCAACGTCACGAGGCTGCGCTGTAACGCTGTGGCAATGTCCGCCGGCAATGTTTGCGCGGCAACCAATAGCGGCGCGGGAAGCGGATCGGTCGTCGCCAGAATACGAAGACCATCGATGGCGTCGCGTTCGTGCAGCGACAACAATTGGAAGGCATAGGCGTCGATCGCGCCCGCTTCGATCCTGCCATCCTTGAGGGCTGCGACGATGCCTGAGGGATTGAGCAGTGGTCCGACCGTCGTGCTCTGCTTCATCGTGCCCGCAAATCGGCTGGCAAGGTAGGAGCGCGCCGCGTGGTAGCCCGATTGGGAATCGCGCACGGTCCAGCCCCAGCGTGCCGCAGCGAGATCCGCCACCGCGTTCACCGGCCCGGTGGAGGCGACGAGGATGTGGCTGGCATAGAACGGCTGGTCCAAAGACCATGCTTCGCTCGAGACGGGTGCAGCAAGGGCAGCCGGTCTTAAGCGCTCGGACATGCGCGAAAACGGATAGCCGCACATAAAGACCAGCCCCATGTCCGGCCTGCCCCATAGCTCCGACAGCGGCGCCGGTGCTGCATGAGCGATGATCTCGAGCTCGATGCCGGAATGCAGGCTGACCAGCGCAAACAGCGCGTCCCACAGGCCGCGAATACGCGGACTGAGATTGTACATTCTCGAACAGGCGATCGGCTTGGACATCACCATGGCAACTATGCGAACCGTAGCCGCTGGCCGATGTTCATCTCTCTAGCCTTGTCGACCATGGCGGCGCCGAGCGCCACGTCGGTCGTGCTGAGGCCGCGATGCCAGAACAGAATCGTCTCCTCGTCGCTCTCGCGGCCGGGTTTCATGCCGCAGACGATCTGGCCGATTTCGGCATGCAAGTTCTCGGCCGTCACCTTGCCCTCGTCGACGTGACGGCGAAGTGCTCCGAAAGGCTTGCCGGGGCCGCATTGTCCCCAATCGTCGACGACGACCTTGTCCATGATATCGGTGAGATCGAATTCAAGCGCGCTCATCGTGCCATAGGGCACGACGAAGGCTCCCTTCTTCACCCATTCCGTCTTGAACAGCGGCGCCGGTTCCGGCAGGCGGCTGGCCTCGACCATGATATCGGCGCCCCTGAGGCAATCCTGCCAATTGTCGGTGACGATGATCCTCTTGCCGAGATCCGCCTCAAGGCGCTTTGCGAAGGCATCGCGACTTTCCGGGCGGCGCGAATGCACGCGGATTTCATCGAAGTCGAAGAGATGATCGAGAAGGCGGACATTCCAGTAAGAGGTTCCGCGGGCGCCGATATGGCCGAGAATCTTGCTGTTCTTGCGGGCGAGATATTTTGCGCCGAGGGCGGTCACGGCGCCGGTGCGCATGTCGGTGATAGCAGTCGCGTCGATGATGGCCTTCGGCACGCCTGTGTTCGGGTCGAACAGGTTGAGGACCGCAAGCTCCGAGGGCAGATCGACCTTATAGTTGTCGACGAAATCGCCGACAACTTTGACGCCGGCGTAGTTCAGCGCTTTGACATAGCCGCGAAGCACGTTGAAATGGCCTTTGTCTGAGCTCTCCGGCACAAGATGAACACGCGGCTCGATGACGGTTTCGCCCCTGCCCTGCGCATCCAGCGCTTTCGACACCGCATCGAGAATCTCGTCATTCGTCAGCGCCAGCGCCTTGGCATCGAGGGCGTTGAGATAATCGATCCAGATTTCCTGCATTTCCCGCTTCTCCACATTCCTGTCCGGCTGCTGAACGGACGGATTTTCGAACAAAACCCTATGAAGGATGACCGCACCAGATCGCGGCCGGATGGATACCCGGCCGCGGGCGTGACGATCATTTCGGCAGCAGGCCGTTTTCCTTGAGGAATTCGACCGCCACGTCCTTGGCTTCCTCGTGATCGGTCTCGACTTTGGCATTGAGGACGCGCATTTTCTCGTTATCGAGATGGGTGCCGACCGCTTCCAGCAGTTCGGCAACCTTCGGATTGGCCTTCAGCACGTCCTGGCGGACAACCGGGGCCACATAGTAGGGCGGAAACAGACCCTTGTCGTCTGCCAGCGGCACGAGGTTCTTCGAGCCGATCTGCCAGTCGGTCGCCGCACCATTGGCGACGTCAATGTCCTTCTGTTCCAGCGCATCATAACGAAGACCGAGCTTGGCGAACTGCTTGAACTCCTTGAACTCGGCGTCATAGACACGCTTCAGGCCGGGCAGGCCGTCGGCGCGGTCCGGAAATTCAGCGCCGCCGCCGAAGACCAGGGTCTTGGAAACCTTGGCGAGATCCGACAGGCTTTTCAGATTGTTGGCCTGCGCCGTTTCCTGCCGGACCACGATGACGTAGCCATTGTTGATGCCGCTCGGCTTCAGCCAGGTGAGGTTGAACTGCTTGGCGTAGAAATCCTTGACCTGCGTGTAAACCTTCTCGGCGTCGGTCGACATCTCACCCTTGACGACAGAAGCGAGCGCCGTGCCGGTATATTCCGGATAGAGATCGATCTCGCCGGCCACCAATGCCTGGTGAGCAATCAGCGTGCCGCCGAGGTTGATCTTGCGCTCGACGGTGATGCCGGCATTTTCCAAAACGGCGGCGTACATTTCGGCGAGGATAAACTGCTCGGTGAAATTCTTGCTGCCGACCTTGATGGTCTCTGCGGATGCAGACTGGAACATGGCGGCTGCCATGATGCCGGCTGCAAAGATGCCTTTTGTCCAATTTTTCATAGTCATTCCCTCTTGTTGACTTTTCAATGAACGAACCGACGGCATTCCCCGGAATAACCGTCGGCATGACCGGTCGGCGCCCTGCCCTTCTTGCCGGGGCAGTGGCGAACCGGGCTTATTGCGGGCCACGCCCGATCAATGCGGCAATCGTCGCGAAATCCGGCCCTTGCGCGCGATCCTCTTCAAGCGCCGGGACGTGGGTGCGGACAAAGGCATAGGCTTGCGCCGATCCCTTGCCCAATTCGCCTGATACCCCTCTGAGCTCGACGGCCTGTGCCGAAGCAATCAGTTCGATGGCGACCAGATAGCGCAGGCGCTCGACGATCGCCTGCGCCTTTGCCAAAACGCTCGGAGCCATCGATGCCTGGTCTTCGACGCCATCGGCGACAGGAATGGGCGAAAGCGAAACCGGCATGGCCAGGTGGCGGATTTCGGCTTCCATGGCCGAGACGGTCTTTTGCACGGTCGCAAAACCGGTACGGCTCTGGCCCATCGGGGTCAGGAAGCGTGGGAGGTCGGACATGCCGGGCGACATGATCTTCATGATCCGATAGGCGGTGCCTGCCGCACAATGCGCCATCGCCTGCCCGAGCCTTTCCCAGGCGAGCACAAAAGCGGTCATGTCAAAATTGCCGTGCGAAAGAATGACGCCCTCGGATGCGATCACGACAGGATTGTCGCTGGAACTGACGAGCTCTATGTCAGTCGCCTGCCTTGCCTCATCGATCGCATGCCTCAACGCGCCCCAGACCTGCGGTGTGCAGCGGTAACTCAAAGGATCCTGGAGACGCCTTGCTGCATCGGCGGCAAGCAAGGAGCTGCCCGAAAGAAGCGCCATCAGCTGAGCGGCGACGCGGCGCTGCCCAAAGGCCGGTCTCGCAGCCAGAGCGCGGTCGTCGAAGGCACTGACATTGGCCCGGAACGCTTCGAAATTAACGGCAATCGCCCTCAGGGACCAATCGAAGAGCCGCTCGATATCCACAAGCGCCAAGCAGGCGAGGCCGATGGAGAGGCTGTTGGCCACAACAAGCGCATGCCCGTCCTTCGGCGCGAATTCGAGAGGCTTCAGGCCGGCCCTTTCAAGGGCGATGGCGGCCGGCAGCACGTCGCCGCCAAGCTCGATCTCACCAAAGCCCAGAAGGCCCCGGCTCATATGGGCAAGCGGCGCCAAATCCGCCGCACCGATCGAGCCCAATGAGGGGACGACAGGATGGACACCGGCATTGATGGCGGCAATCAGACCCTGGAAGACTTTCAGCGAAACGCCGGAACCGCCCGCCGCCATGCCGGCGGCCCTGACGGCCATCATCGCCCGCACGGATTCCCGGGCAAGCGGTTCTCCGACGCCGACCGCGCGGGCTTGCGGCACACGCATCTGGAACGCCACCAGATCTTCCGTTGCAAGTCGGGTATCGACCCCCGCCCCAAGTCCCGTCGTCAGGCCATAGACTGGCAGATCGCTTTCCGTATAGCGGTCGACGACGGCGCGCGCGGCCGCAATCCGGGCCTCCACCTCCGCAGATATCTCGATCCTTGCGTGACGACGGGCAATTGCAGCGATGTCCTCGATCGTCGGCGGCGCCGCGCTGAAAATGATCGACGGAGAATTGGTAGCGCTCACTGTTTCTCTCCGAGAATGGCGACGGGTTTGGAGGGACCCTTGGTGGACCGTGCTTCCAGCCGATATTGCGCGCCGGGATAGTATAACAGCGCACAGGTCACGACGGCCTCGCCTGACCAGGTTCTTCGAAAGACGCGCAGGCAAGGGTGATCATTCCTGAGGCCAAGATATTTGCGTATCGTCGTATCCGGCTTGACGGCCTGGACGATATGCTCGAACGCCGTTATCGGAGCCACCTTCGTCAGATATTCGTGCGGCGTCATGCTGCGGAAGTCGGCCGACAGATAGTCGGGCGCGACCAGGGGATTGACGTAGCGCTCCTCGACCTGAATGGGCTGGTCGTTTTCCATGTGCACGATCAGCGAATGCATCACTTCAGCGGCGAGGATGAGTTCGAGCGCATCGGCGACGTTGGCATCCGCCTTCATCAAGCCGGCCTTGACGACAGCGGCCTGATGCGTATGGCCCCGCTCCAGTATTTCGTCGGCTATGTTGCGGATTTGAAGCAGATCGACATCGAGGTGCTTGGGCGAAACGAAGGTTCCGATCCCGGCGGATCGCTTGAGAACACCCTCGAACATCAACTCCCGCAACGCCCGGTTCGCCGTCATCCGGCTGACGCCGAATGCCGCCACCAATTCGCTCTCAGAGGATACCCGGTCTCCCGGCTGCAGCTTGCCCTCGGCGATCTCGGCCAGGATCTGCTCCTTGATCCTGATATAATGGCGCGCCTCGCCGGCGGCCGGCTTGACCGCTTTCGTCATGACAACCTCGCCATGCCATTGTCGAGGATGGTCGCGCCGCGCGCAGCAACGAGGCCTCGGAAGCGAATCTCTGCGTCGTTGCGCCATATCTGCACGGTGATCGTTTCGCCGGGAAAGATCGGCGCGCTGAAACGCGCCGCAATCGCGCTCAAGCCGCTGCCCATGCTTGGATCGATGGCAGCGACAATGGCGTAGCCCGCATAACCGAAGCTGCAGAGCCCATGCAGGATCGGTCGGTCAAAGCCGCTCCTGCCGGCTGCCTGCGGGTCGACATGCAGCGGATTGAGATCGCCGTTCAGGCGATATAGCAGTGCGGCGTTGGCAGGGATGTCGACATTGAATTCAAGGTCCGGCTCTCTGTCCGGGACTTTCGACAAGGGTTCAGGCGCAGATCCCGCCGAGCCGCATCCACCGTCGCCGCGGCACGCGTTGGTCTGGACGATGGTCGCGATTGGCTCATCGCCGTCCACGGTTGCGATCAGGCGCTCGAAGCTGACGAACATTCCCTTCTCGACGCCGCGGTCGACCACCGACAAGACGCGCGAGCGAGAGATCAGCGGCACATCGAGCGGGACCGGCCGGTGGATCGTCAGGCGATGTTCGGAATGCACCAGACGAGCCCAGTCGACGCCTGTCTGCTGTATCCATGGCCCTGGATGCGCCACGATATTGGCAAGGGTCGGCGCGGTCACCAGATCGCGTTCATAGACGTATTCCAATGTCTTTTCGCTGAGCGCGTCGGCGCCGTAGCCGACCGACAAGGCGTAAAGGATGGCATCCCTTGCGGTCACCGCATGTGTCGCTTGCGGCACCGGAAAATCGAGGATGGATTGAGCAGACAGCATCACGATGCGGCTCCCCCGGGTGTTGCGGGTTTGCGAACGCCGCCGGACAGGCGGATGCCGCCGTCAACGGAAAGCAATTCGCCGGTGACGAAGTCGGCCCCCTGAACAAGCCAGACGATGGCGCCGGCAACGTCTTCCGGTGTCGCGACTCGGCCAAGCGGCGCGGTTTCCGAAAATCGCTTGGCAATGGCTCCATAGGCATCCGGCCCGAGCGTGTCGCGCATCCAGCGCGTATCGATGATGCCGGGACACACCGCGTTGACGCGGATATCGGGACCGCAGGTGCGCGCCAAAGCCAAGGTCAGCGCATTGAGCGCGCCCTTGGAGGCTGTATAGGCAAGCGAGCTGCCGCCGCCGGTAAAGGCAACGTTGGACGAGACATTGACGATCGCACCGCCGCCACTGTCCCGCATCGCAGGTATCGCCGCCCGGCACATCTGATAGGCGCCGATGACGTTGACGCCGAAAACGCTCTGAAAATCTTCGGCCGACAGCGTCTCCAGATCGAAAGGATCTGATTTGACCGTCATTGCGGCATTGTTCACCAGGGCGTCGAGCCGCCCCCATCGATTGACGGCAACCGCGACCATTCGGCGGCAAGCCGCGTCATCGGCAACGTCGGCCTGGACGATCTCGACCTCCGCGCCCAGACTGCGGCAGATATCGCCGGTCTCATCGGCCTCCTTTTTGCTGCGGCTGTAGTTGACGACCACCCGGGCGCCGCCGTCGGCGAATTGCTTCGCGCATGCAGCCCCGACACCCGTTGCCGAGCCCGTGACGATGATGGCGGCTCCATAGACTTTCATGGGGCAAAGTCCTTCATGGCATGGGTCGAAAACAGGCGCGCATCCATCTGCTTCAACTGGTCCGACACCGCGATGCCCTTCGGCAGGCGGTCGAGAACTTGGGCGGCAAGATCGATGCCGGGGGCAAACTCCGTCAACGTCAAGCATCCGCCGATCACCCGAAAGACAGCCCGCTCGGTGACGACGAGCTGTGATTGTCCCTCCGGCGCAAAGGCTGGGCTCGAACTGATCTGGTCGACAGCCTCGACGATCTTGCAAAGGCGGCCTTCCCTGACGATCTCGAGCCTGCCGTCGGCAACCGCAATTTGCGCGCCGCCAGCCGAAAATGCGCCGAGATAGACAACATGCTTGGCCGTCTGCGAGATGTTGGTGAATCCGCCGACCCCGACGATGGAATTGTTGAAGCGGCTGACATTGACCGCCCCGTGCCGATCCACCTCGGCCATGCCGAGAAAGGCGATATCGAGGCCGCCGCCGTCGTAAAAATCGAACTGCGATGCCTGTGGGACG
Organism: Rhizobium acaciae; assembly: GCF_025941625.1. Classification (NCBI taxonomy): domain Bacteria; kingdom Pseudomonadati; phylum Pseudomonadota; class Alphaproteobacteria; order Hyphomicrobiales; family Rhizobiaceae; genus Rhizobium; species Rhizobium acaciae. Next base: position 215,338 of record NZ_JAPCZO010000009.1, on the reverse strand, counting down.
ATGGCGGTCGGATTGACCGCGGCGCCGAAGGACAGCTCTTCGGCCGGTACGCCGCCGATGACGCCGGATTCGATTGTCACCGTATAATCGTCGAACCCCTCTTCGCTGGCGATACGGCCGATCCCGGCGGCAATGCCGATGCCGAGATTGATCGTCGGGCGGTTCAGCGGCGCCAGTTCCAAGAAGGCGCGTCGCTGAATGATCTTGTCGACCGACAGCGGCGCCGGCTGCAGGCGGCTCGCCGCCATCCGGACGCGCCCCGTATAGGCGATATTGTCGGTCTCGGCGAAACTGATGCCGTGCTGGGCGGGATCCTCGCAGACGACGACATAATCGACCAGCGCCGCCGGGATACGAACGTCGTTCGGCTGCAGCGAGCCGCGCTCGGCAATCCGCTTGACCTGCACGACGACGATACCACCGGAGTTTCGGCCCGCCTGTGCCATGGCGAGCACGTCGAGCGGGAAGGCCTCGTCCTCGAGGGTGATGTTCCCGTCTTCGTCGGCCGTCGTTCCGCGCAAGAGCACGCAGTCGAGCGGCATCGACGGATAAAGCAGCCACTCCTTGCCGCGCAACGACACACGCTCGACAAGCGGACGCGGCGTCGTCGCATTCATGCGGCCGCCGCCATGAAGCGGATCCATGAAAGAGCCGAGGCCGATATGGGTGACCACGCCAGGCTGACCGGCGGCAATCGCCCGATAGAGCTGCGCGATGACGCCCTGCGGCCAGCAATGCGCTTCGATCTTTTCCTCGATCGCAAGTTTTCCAAGGCGCGGCGTTCCGCGCCATCCCCCGGCAATCACGCAGCCGACCAGGCCCTCATAACCGAAGTGCCCCATGCCGCGCGTCTGACGATCGCCCGTGCTGGCAGCAAACAGAAGCGTCAGGTTGCGGGGTTTTCCAGAGGCGAGGAAACGCTCCTCGACAGCGGCCGTGATGGCCTCGGGATGGCAGCATCCTCCAAAACCCGAAGCAGCGACAGTCATCCCGTCTTCGAGAAGATTCGCAGCTTGTTGTGAAGAGATGACCCGCATGACGATCTATGTTTCCGCCTTACCTGTATATACAGGCTAGCCGCTGATCGTTTGGAAGGCAACCGGAATCTTTGCAAGTATTTTGGGCATATAACCTCGATCAGACGATATTCAGCAGCCCGATCAGGCAAAGCCCGAGAGCCCCCAGCGCCAACAGCGACAGGGCCGCCGCTGCGAGGACACGACCGCCGGTATGGGCGACGGATCTGACATCGACGGAGAGGCCCAAAGCGGCCATGGCGGTGACGGTGAAGGTGGCGGAGACAGCCGCCATCCCGGGCAGCAGCGGCGCCGGGATGGCGTCGAGGGAACGAAGCGTCGCCATCGCTGCAAAACCGAGGATGAACCATGGGAGAAGATGGCGGAGCTTGACTGGCGAACCGCCAGGGCGGCGGCCATGAACGGCACCGAGCACGAGGATAACGGGTCCGAGCATCATCACGCGGATCAGTTTGACGAGCGTGCCGACCTGGATGCTGACGGCTCCGGCAGAGGCCGTGGCCGCCAAGACCTGCGGGACGGCATAGGCTGTCAGTCCTGCGAAAACGCCATATTGTACGGCGCTGAGACCAAAGAGCAGGTGAAGAAGCGGCAGCGTCAGCACGGCACCGATGCCGAGCAGTGCAGTAAAGGCTATCGAGGCCGCGATATCGTCGGGTTTGGCACCGATCACGGGCGCTGCGGCGGCAATCGCAGAATTGCCGCAGATCGAATTGCCGCAAGCAACCAACGTCGCCAGGCTGGCCGATAGCCCGAAGAGCCGCCCGATAACAAAGCTGCCGACCAAAGACAGAGCAACCAGAACGGCAATTCCGCCGACAAGCGGCAGCCCAGCCTGCCTGATGGCAGCCGTGCTGAGCGAGGCGCCGAGCAACACGACCGCAATCTCGAGCAGTGTCTTGGCGGCGAATTGGATGCCGGGAATGAAGGTCTGCGGCAGGCAGACCGAGGAGCGCACGGCAATGCCGATCAGAATGGCGAGCACCAGGCTCTCGATCCAATGCGAGCCGAAAACCATCATCTGCAGCTGCTCAACGAGATAGGCAGAGAGCGTGACTGCTGCACACAGGAAGAGTCCTGGCAGGACGGCGGGAAGCGACAGGGAACGTGAGGCGGAAACGACCATCGGCAAGACCTTGAGGAAGACTGTAGTCTCCCACACTCAATTGTCGACTTCCATTGAATAGTTTGGTATGATTCATTCGGTAAAATCGAACGATTAAATCAATGACATTTGAACAGCTTTCCATTTTCGTCGCGGTTGCGGAACGCGAGCATCTGACCAAAGCCGCCTTTGCGATCGGGCTTACGCCATCGGCCGTCAGCTCGGCTATCCGCAATCTCGAGACCTCCTATGGCGTCGAGCTTTTCCATCGCGTCGGACGCCGCATAGAGCTGACATATGAAGGACGGGTCTTTCTGGGGGAGGCTAGGGCGACGCTGGCGCGCGCGAAGGCCGCAGCGCTCGTCCTGTCCGATCTCGGCGGCTTGCAAAAGGGTGAACTGGTCGTTTTTGCGAGCCAGACGATCGCCAGCTACTGGCTGCCGGCGATGCTGATGCGTTTCAAGATCCGCTACCCGGGCATCGACTTGAAGCTGATGATTGGCAACACGACCACGGCGGCGAAAGCGGTTCTCGATGGATTGGCCGAAGTCGGTTTTGTCGAAGGTAGCGTTGATGAGCCGGCGCTGCATGTTCAGCCGCTTGCCGAGGACGAACTCCTTGTCGTCGTCGGTCCGCGCCATCCCTGGGCGCGTGGCAAACCAATTGCACCGGCAGAGCTGGTTTCGGGCGCAAAATGGGTCATGCGGGAAAAGGGGTCCGGAACCCGATCGGCTTTCGAGGCGGCGATTTCCAATCTCGGCATAGACCCCGGAGATCTCGCTGTCGCGCTGCAACTGCCGTCGAACGAGGCGGTGATATCGGCAGCAAGAGAGGGCCTTTGCGCGACGGTCGTCTCAGGTGCCGTGGCCGCGCCGCTCTTGACGCAAGGTCTGCTGGTAAAGGCGCGCTTCCCTCTGCCGTCCCGCCAATTTGCGATCCTGCGGCATAAACAAAGGCACTCCAGTCGGGCCTCGCTGGCGCTGGAAACAATTTGTCGCGAGGACAAAGCGGCCGAAGTCCAAAATTGGGATGATTGGGCGCTCTAGATCAGGATGTTTTTAGGCCCGATCGGCCTAAAATCTGAATCCTGATCTAAATCAAAGAAATAGAGCATGATGTCGTCCAAAAACCGCTCACACTTTTCGGCATCATGCTCTAGGCGTCTGATCCGCCGCGCCGGCGGCTTGACATCGGCAGGGTTAAGGCAGAAGCCGCACTCGGCCACGCATGCGCGGCTGCTTTGCGAGGATGCGAGAGATGACGACCAAGACTGGCGCAGCCAATGCCGGAAACCTGATCATGACCGGCGTCGTGCTGATGCTGCTCGGCGATCTGCTCTTTGCGCTGAACGATGCAATGGGCAAATGGCTGGTCGCCAGCTTTGCCGTCGGCCAGGTGCTGGTGATCCGCTCGGTCGGCGCTTTCATCGTGCTCGGACCAATGATCCTGCGGCAAGGGCCGATGGCCTTGTTCCGCGTCGAGCAGAAGGGCCTGCAGTTCATCCGTGTTTTCATGGCGACCTGCGATGTCGCGCTGTTTTATGCTGCCGTCGCCTATCTGCCGCTCGCAGACGTCATGACCTTCTATATGGCCGGACCGATCTATATTGCGGCGCTCTCGCATTTCTTTCTCGGAGAAAAGATCGGCTGGCGCCGCTGGCTGGCGGTTCTGATCGGCTTTGCCGGCGTCGTCATCGCGCTGCGTCCGTCCACAGCAATGCTGTCGCTTCCATCGCTCTTCGGCCTTGCCGGCAGCCTTGCCTTTGCGCTGTCGCTGGTGATGAGCCGCTATCTGCGCTCGACCAGCGACACGACACTGGTGACATGGCAGACGATCGCCGCGCTCGCCACCGGCATCGTCTTGAGTATCGGCCACTGGCAGCCGGCAACGCTCATCGACTGGTCCGGCATGCTGCTCCTCGGCGTCGTCGCCTCCTGCGCGCATCTGCTCATCACCCGCTCGCTGAAACTCGCACCGGCATCGCTGCTCGCGCCGCTGCAATATACGCTGCTGCTCTGGGCGATCGTCCTCGGTTACCTGTTCTTCAATGATATTCCCGATACGCAGATCATCGTCGGCGCCGCAATCATCGTCGTTGCGGGGCTCTTCATCTTCCACCGGAAGAACCTGAAAGAGACGGTTCCGGTCGAAGCCGTCCCGCCCGACGGTCATTAAACGATCGAAAATAACGGGTATCTCATCTCGCCCTGCTTGCCGGTCGATCACCGTCCGACCGGAAACTGAAAGTTGACACCCGCGAAGATCTGCCAGCGAGGCGCACCCGGTCCGTCGTGCCAGACCGTATACTGAGGCTCGACGAAGGCGTTCATCGTCACGCCCTTGTCGAGCTGGAATACCTTACCGACGCCCGCGCCCACGGGGATGTAGGAGTTGCCGCTCTCGAGATTGAAGGTCCACGTCGCCGACGAACGCAGATACCAGCCGTCCGACAGGTTGATGTTGAGGATCGGCTGGAAAGTCAGAAGGTTCACATCTTCCCGGTCGTCCACACCGGCGAAGGACGTCTGATAGGTCGCAAGGGCTCCGAGGAGTCCCCACCGTTGAGGCGCGACGACGACGCCCGCCGCTCCGATCTGCCATTTGCCGCTTCCAAGGGACTCGTCCGTGGCTGTGGGAACGACGAGCAACGGGCCGGCGCCGAGGGTGACATCTCCATGCTTCGGCAGGATGAAGAGATCCATCAGCGTGAAGTCACCGAGCCCCGTGACATATCCGCTTGGAACATCGGGGGACGTCGCGATCGGGAGTGTAAAACGAAAAAGCTGCGGCAGCCCGAACATGTCCGATGGGATGAGACCGCGCAGCAGGAACTGGTTCGCCTCGGGCTCTCCTGGAGTGTCGATGAAGCTCGGAATGTAGTAGTTCTGAAGATTGATGGTGATCTTCGGTGTGAGAGGATTGTTGGCCTCGTTGACGGCGTCGTGCGTCTCCTGGGCACCGGCCGAGGAGGCCAATGCCAGCAGTAGCGGGAATGCTGGAGCACGGAAGCCTCCTGTACCGACCGCAGACATTCCAGCACAAAACTTTTTTCGGCCACAGGCTGTAACGGTTACCGTGATCCGCAAGGCGGGCGTATCGTGCGAATGTTACTGTAACATTCTCGATTTTTGCGGTTGACCGGCGCGAGAATGAACCGAGGCGCCTCGCGCTTCATTGCACGCCTCCTGCCCGAAAGGAACGCTGCTCGCCATGGACACCGCCAGAGATGCCGCCCACCGCGGGCTGTTGAAGCTGATGCTGCGGCTGCCATCGTTGCGTGCCGAGCTTCAGCTCCTCTGGCCGAACGATCCGTCCTTCGAGGCTCTCTGCGAGGCTTATCAAGATGCGACCGCCACGCTGGAACGCCTTGTCCAGCGCCCCGGCGACGGAGAGGACGGGCTTGTCGAAGAGTACCGGGGCGTGTGTCAGGCGCTTGAATCCGACGTCGTCCTCCGCTGCCGTGCACGCATGGCGCGACCGCAGCCGGACCGACGCTCCTGACTATTCGTCCAACATGCAAGCGAACAGGATTGCAACTTTCAGTGACATGACGCATATTCGCGACAGCTTATGGACGGGCGGGCGTGAGGTGCGTAATGGCAGCGAACGGCGTGAGCAACAGGGCACAGGCGGTCAGTGAGAGCGAGGCAAGGTCGGAAGCGGAGCGACTTCTGGCCGATCCGCGGCTTCATGTCTCCGATCGCCATAGAGCGTTTCTCAGGTACATCGTCGACGCCGTTTTCGAAGGGCGCAGCGATGCGGTGAAGGCCTATTCCATCGCGATCGACGTCTTCAACCGGCCACCGTCGTTCGATCCCTCATCCGATCCGATCGTGCGCATAGAGGCGACGCGCCTTCGTGAGACCTTGGCGAAATATTACGAGCAACTCGGCGACGAGCCTGGAGCGCGCCTGGACATTCCCCGCGGACGATATGTTCCTGTCTTCGTCGAGCGGGAGCAGCAGCCATGCCCAGGCGACGATGTTTCCGATGTCGAAGAGGACGTCGTCCCGGCAGTCGAAGACACGACGGCTCCGCTAAGGTCCACCATGAGGCGAAAACGCTACGCTTTTGCCGCACTGGCGAGCCTTGCCGCCCTTGCCGGAGGCTACGCTGTCTTCCGCGCGGCGACGCCGGCGCCCTTGGATACACAAAAGCCATTCGTCTCATTATCGCTGAATGCGGCGCAGAAGGATACAGCGGCCGGAGAAACGGTCATGGAAGATCTGGCCGTGTCGCTTGCGCGGTTTGGGACCGTTCGTCTCAAATCCGATGCCGGGACGGCGAGGCCGGATGTCGGCCCGGGCGAGCAGACGACGTACGACATCAGGATGCGGTACGGTGAAGATGCGACATCCGTCTTCTTGTGGTGGCAGGTTTCCGACGCGGCCACGGGAGAGGCCGTCTGGACCGACCAAGATCGACGTCCGACCGGAACAGGAGCGCGAGATGATGCGATGCGAGCCCTCGTCTACAGCGTATCCCGCAGGATCGCGGGGCCGGTCGGCGTCGTCAACACCATGGAGCTGCGGCGCAATCTGCCGGCATCCACGACCGGCAACATCTGCGTGCTAAGGGGCGAATTCGCCGTCGAGCAGCGCGCACTGGCCAGTCTCAAGGCGGCTCGCCCCTGCCTGGAAGCGACGATCGCTGCGGATCCGGCTGACGCCGACGCGATGGCGACACTTGCGCGCGTCTTCGTGTGGACCGGTCGCACGACCGGCGACGACAGCTACTTCGGCCGCGGTCTCAATCTCGCGAACCGGGCTGCCACGGTATCGCCCGCCTCGACAAGGGCGGCGCTCGCCCAGTTGGCGACGCAATACCAGGTCGGCCAGAACGACACCTCGATCGCGGCCGGCCGGCGCGGTGTCGCCCTGAACCCGGAAAATGCCGATCTCCTGGCAAAGCTCGCCATGGCCCTCTTCCTGAGCGGGCACTGGGAAGAGGGTGTCCGCCTTGCGCAAGAGGCGACCGACCTCGTCGGCCAGACGATACGTGACGCGAATTTCGTCATGATCCTCGACGCCTACCGCCAGGGGCACTATGCCGAAGCGGTCTTCCTTGCCCGGCAGGTCCCGGCAGCCGATACGCCGACGACCGTATTGAAGCTTGCCGCCATCGCTCGCCTCGGTGACCGGCCGGTGACGGAGCAGGAGATAGCCGCAGCCCGTTTGCAGCATCCCGATCTCGACCGGACAGTCGCAGCAATGTTCTCTGGAGCGCGTTTTGACAGCAGCCTCAAAGCTGCCCTTCGAACAGGCATTCTGGAAGCGGGCCTAAAATCGCCGGAACTCGCCAGCAACGGGCCGATGTAACAGTAACAACCTTGTCCGGCAGCCTTCGATGGCTTTCCTTCGACCTGTCCGCAGATTGCGGGCGATGATGTCGAGGGCCGCCACAATGCGCAAGCTGCTTGTCTTCTCAGTCGCCTTCACCTTTCTCGCAGGCGCGGCCGCGACGCTGCTGCCTTCGCTGGCCTTCGCCGCCGAGGGCGGCGCGGGGTTTTATCTTCTCGGATCGAAGGGGCCTGCCGCGGCCATCACGCCGCCGCCCGGCGTCTTCTTCTCTAACGATATCTATTTCTACACGGGCGATCTCGGTGGCGGAAAAGCCCTGCCGACCGGCGGACGTCTGGCCGTCGGCGTGGAGGGCAAGGCAGTCATCGCGGTGCCTACCGTGCTCTGGATTCTGCCGGAAGATGTGGCGGGCGGTCATCTCGGGCTGTCAATGACCGTCCCTGTCGGCTGGAAGAACACGGACGCCGATGTGACGTTGGCGGGACCCCGAGGTGGGACAGCGTCCGGATCGATCTCCGATTCGGTTTTCACCGTCGGCGATCCGGTCCTTGGCGCCCTGCTTGGCTGGGAGGCCGGAAACTTCCATTGGCAGACCAGCCTTCTGGTCAACGTTCCGATCGGTGACTATCAGGACGGCGAGATATCAAACATAGCCTTCCACCACTGGGGCGCCGACATCTCGGCCGGCGTGACCTGGCTCGATCCGACGATTGGCCTCGACCTGTCGGCGGTGGTTGGCATGACATTTAATGCCGAGAACCCTGCCACCGACTACCGCACGGGCAATGAGTTCCATCTTGAGTGGGCGGCCGTCCAGCACTTCAACGAACAATTCGACGCTGGTCTCGTCGGCTACTACTACGACCAGGTGAGTGGCGATAGCGGCGCCGGCGCGTCCAGCGATTTCAAGGGGCGCGTCGCGGCCATCGGCGCGACCATCGGCTGGACGTTCAAAGCGGGCGAAGTGCCGATATCGACCCGCATCAAGTACTTCCACGAATTCGAAGCCGAAAACCGCGCCGAGGGAGATGCCGTCTATCTGACGGTCTCGATGCCCTTGTCGATCACCAAGCCGATGAACATAGCCGCGCAATAGGGATCCACCATGCCCCGGGCGACATCGCTTCGACTGATCGCGCTGCTAATTCTCCTGCCGGGGCTTAGCGCCTGCGGACACCCGAGCGGCGTCATGCAGCCTGTGGCGCTAACCGCGGCGGCGCCCAGAACCGCGCAGGTCGACATGCTCGTTGCAACGACCCGACAGCCGTCGGGCGATCCGGCGACGCTGTTCAACGGCGAGCGAAGCCCCAAGCCCTATATGACCGACGTCGCGGTCTCCATTCCGCCGAAGCGCGAGGCAGGCACCGTCCAGTGGCCGCAGCGGTTGCCGCCCAATCCTGCCACGGACTTTGCCGTCACGCGGGTGAAGCAGATCGATACCATTCCGGAAGGCCGGGCATGGTTCCGCCAGCATATCCAGGGCGGGCATGCGCTCGTCTTCATCCACGGGTTCAACAACACATATGGGGACTCGGTCTTCCGCCTCGCCCAGATCGTCCACGACAGCGGCATGCAGGCGACGCCGATCCTTTTCACCTGGCCGTCACGCGCGCAACTCACCGGATACGAGTACGACAAGGAGAGCACGAACTATTCGCGCACGGCGCTGGAACAATCCCTGCGGGTCCTCGCCGCCGATCCTGATGTGAAGGACATCACCATTCTCGCGCATTCCATGGGAACATGGCTGGCGATGGAATCGCTGCGGCAGATGGGCATCCGCGACGGCCACGTCAACGCCAAGATACACAACGTCATCCTCGCTTCTCCCGACATCGACATCCAGGTGTTCGCCAAGCAGTTCGTCGAAATGGGTGATCCGAAGCCGAAGTTCACCATCTTCGTGTCCCAGGACGACCGGGCGCTCGCGGCGTCGAGCTTCATCACCGGCAAAGTGTCGCGGCTCGGCGCCATAGACCCGTCGAAGGAGCCTTACCGGTCCCGGTTGGAGAAGGCGGGCATCACCGCAATCGACCTCACCAAGGTGAAGACCGGCGACAGCCTCCATCATGGCAAGTTCGCCGAAAGTCCCGGCATCGTCCAACTCATCGGCCAGCGTCTGATGACCGGGCAAACGCTGACGGATTCCAACATCTCTCTCGGGCAGGGCGTCGCCGCCGTCGTCGGCGGGACAGCGCGCACCGTCGGCACGGTCGCAGGCGCTGCTGTCGCGGCACCACTTGCGATCGTCGAGCAGCCGGCAAGAAGGCAGCAGCCGACAGGAACGGAGCTGGAAGACAGCCTGCACAACGACCGCCAGTCGAAGCCCCTGACGCAATAGCCGGCTTGGGCGGGCGATTGTTACCTCCGACCGACCTCGAAGTAACAGTTACAAGCTTACCACCTGGCTGGGCCTGAAGCAGTATCCGCACCAAGTCATCCGATCAAAAAGCAGACAGAAATGTCGAACCGCAAGCAAAAAGGAAACCTGTGATGAGTACGCCCATCTACCGAAAACTCCTTGCCGCCACGGCCGTCGTCGCGATGACCATGACCTCGGCCGCGATTGCACCCCCGGCATTCGCGCAGCAGGCAGCAACAGCACCGGCCGCAACCGATGCCTCCAAGCCGAACATTCTTGTCATCTTCGGTGACGATGTCGGGCAGACGAATATAAGCGCCTATTCCTTCGGCGTCGTCGGATACAAGACGCCGAACATCGACAGCATCGCCAAATCAGGCATGATGTTCACCGACTACTATGCCGAGAACAGTTGCACGGCGGGCCGCTCGACCTTCATCACCGGCCAGACATGCCTGCGCACCGGCCTCTGCAAGGTTGGCGCGCCCGGTGCTCCGGTCGGCCTGCAAGCCGGCGACATCACGATTGCCCAGGCGCTGAAGCCGCTTGGATATGCGACCGGGCAGTTCGGCAAAAACCACCTGGGAGACAGGGACGAATATCTTCCGACCAAACACGGCTTCGACGAGTTCTTCGGCAACCTCTACCATCTGAACGCCGAAGAGGAGCCGGAAGCGCCCTACTGGCCTAAGGATGACGCCGAGTTTCTGAAGGCTTACTCACCGCGCGGCGTCATTAAGGCGTCGGCCGACGGTAAGATCGAGGATAGCGGCCCGCTGACCAAGAAGCGGATGGAAACCATCGACGACGAGACCAGCGCCGCGGCGATGGACTTCATGGACCGTCAGGTGAAGGCGAAGAAGCCGTTCTTTACCTGGATGAACGCGACCCGCATGCACGTCTTCACGCACGTGCGGGAGTCGATGCGGGGCCAGAGCGGCATGGTCGGAAACGAATATGCCGATGGCATGGTCGAGCACGATCAGATGGTCGGAAAGATTTTGAAAAAGCTTGACGAACTCGGGATCGCCGACAACACCATCGTCGTCTACACCACCGACAATGGGCCGAACCAATGGTCTTGGCCCGACGCGGCGACGACGCCGTTCCGCAGCGAGAAGGATACCAATTGGGAGGGTGCATTCCGCGTTCCCGCCATGGTGAAATGGCCGGGCCACATCCAGCCGGGCCAGGTTTCGAATGGAATGATGTCCGGCCTCGACTGGTTCCCGACGCTGCTTGCGGCCGCCGGTGATCCCGACGTCAAAAGCCGCCTCCTGAGTGGTTGGAAGCCGGATGGAAGCGCCAACAGCTTCCGCAACCATCTCGACGGCTACAACCAACTCGACTACCTCACAGGCAAAACGGACAAGAGCGCCCGTCATGACTTCTATTACTTCGACGACGACGGCGATCTCGTTGCGACCCGTTACGACGACTGGAAGGTGGTGTTCAAGGAGCAACAGCTCCCCGGCGGATTTGCAGTCTGGCAGAACCCGCTCGTCACCTGGCGAATTCCGAAGCTCTTCAATCTGCGCATGGATCCCTACGAACGGGCGGACGTCGTTTCGGATCAATATAACGACTTCGTCGTTCGCAACGACTACCTGCTTGTGAAGGGTCAGTTGCAGGGAGCGGCCTTCCTGGAAACATTCGTCAAGTATCCGCCGAGCCAGCGGGTCGCCAGCTTCAACATCGAAGGCGTCCGCGAGGAGGTGGACAAGGCGATTGACCAGTCCTTCAAGGACCGCGGTATCGAGAAGTAAGCAACGCACCAAGGCGCGCAGGCGGCCTGCGCGCCCCCTCTCCTTCTCACCGAGGCTCCCATGACGGCTCGCGACGACATCCTCGATCTCGGCACGCGTATCGGCCGCTCGATCATCGGTCAGGAGACCATGGTCGAACGGCTCCTCCTCGGGCTGCTCGCCAATGGCCATCTGCTGGTCGAGGGACTTCCCGGCCTCGCAAAAACCAGAGCAATCAAGAGCCTGGCGAAAAACCTTGATTCACAGCTTTCACGCGTTCAATTCACGCCCGACCTTCTCCCGGCCGACATTACCGGCTCCGAGATCTACTTCAGCGAGGGCAGCAAGGGCGAATTCAAGTTCCAGCAGGGGCCGATCTTCGCCAATCTCATTCTGGCGGACGAGATCAACCGCGCGCCGGCCAAGGTGCAATCCGCGCTGCTCGAGGCCATGGAGGAGCGCCAGGTCACCGTTGGCGGCAAGAGCTATCCGCTGCCGCCGCTGTTCATGGTGATGGCGACGCAAAATCCCATCGAGCAGGAGGGCACCTACCCCCTCCCCGAAGCCCAGCTCGACCGCTTCCTGATGCATGTCGAAGTCGGCTATCCCGACGAGACGTCGGAGGCGTCAATCATGCGGCTCAACCGCAAAGAAGAAAACGAGGCGCATGGCGGCGCGAAGCCGCTGTCGCCGGAAAGGCTGAGCCCACAGGCCGTATTCGACGCCCGGAAGGAGATCGGCGCTGTCACCGTTTCCGAACCCGTCGAGAAGTACATGGTGGCACTCGTCTTCGCGACGCGTTATCCCGGCCGTTACGACAAGGATCTCGCGAGGCTGCTGCAGGTGGGTGCCAGCCCCCGCGGTGTAATCGGCCTCGACAAGGTTTCGCGATCCTATGCCTGGCTGAAGGGGCGCGATTATGTCACCCCTGATGACGTCAAGGCGATCGTCAACGACGTCTTTCGCCATAGGCTGATCCTGTCCTACGAGGCGCATGCGTCGAACACCACGCCGGACAAGGTGATCGACCGCATCGTCGAACTGGTGGCGGTCTCATGAGCGATGCGGGCGTCTATGTTTCGACGGACGAACTGGTCGCGCTGGAAGCGAGGGCCCGAGATCTGAGCTTCGTCCAGAAGGCGCGCAGCCACCAGCAGCTTGCAGGCCGCATGCAGTCGGCGATGCGCGGCCGGGGACTGATCTTCGAAGAACTTCGCGACTATCTGCCCGGCGACGACATCCGCTCCATCGACTGGCGCGTCACCGCGCGAACCAGCAGACCGGTGGTCCGCGTCTACTCCGAGGAAAAGGAGCGGCTCGCGCTGATCATCGTCGACCAGCGGATCAATATGTTCTTCGGCAGCAGGCGATCGATGAAATCGGTAACGGCAGCGGAAGCCGCGATGCTCTGCGCCTGGCGCATACTGGGTTCCGGCGACCGGGTCGGCGGCTTCGTCTTCGGTGAAAGCGCGACGAGCGAGGTGAAGCCGCACCGCAGCCGTAATGCGGTGATTGCCTTTGCGGAGAAAATCGCGCGGCAGAACGCGAGCTTGCGCGCAGACAGCAAAAGCGAACCTGACCCGCAAGCGTTGGACACAGTTTTGTCGGTGGTCGCAAATATCGCCCATCACGACCATCTCGTGGTCATCGTCTCCGACTTCGACGGCCATACCGCGACGACACGAGACATCCTGCTGAGGCTCTCGAGCCGCAACGACGTGATCTGCCTGCTCGTCTACGACCCCTTTCTACTGGACCTGCCGACCTCGGGCGACATCGTCGTCAGCGGCGGCGGCCCGCAGGTGGAGCTGGCTCTGCGAACAGCAAGCGTCCGATCCTCGATCGACGCGTTCGCACGCAATCGCGGCCGGGAGCTGAGAGCATGGCAGTGTCAGCTCGGGCTTCCGATGCTGCCCATCTCAGCCGCCGAGGAAACCGCACCGCAGCTCAGGCGTCTGCTGGAGCAGTCTGCGTGGCGGCAACGGAGGCGTTGATGGAGCCGGCAGCAAAGCTTGATCCGATGACGGAGACGGCGCTGCGTTCGCTGCACGACATCGTGGCGCCGGCGCCGGTCTCATGGTGGCCGCAGACCTGGGGATGGGCTCTGGTCGCAGCCCTGCTGGCCTTCGCCGTTCTCCTGGTGATCCTTCGACGGATCAGGCGCTACCGCGCCAACGCCTACAGGCGCGAGGCCCTGACCTTGCTGGAAGGGATCTCGGACAAGCTCCGACACCCCGCCACGCGCCCCGACGCCATCCAGGACCTCGCAGAAGTTCTGAAGCGCACGGCGCTGGCAGCCTGGCCGCGCGATGAGGTCGCCTCCCTTTCCGGCGACGGCTGGGTTCGATTTCTCGACGCGCATGACGAGGATGGGACCGGAGACACGCTCGAACGCCTTCTGGACGACTTCGAATATCACGGCACAGAAATCGTCGCGGACCTGCCGTCGAATGTCTGCGGCGATCTCGTCATCGCCGCCCGCAAGTGGATCGAGCAACATCATGTATCAGCTTGATCTGCCCTGGATTCTGCTTGCCCTTCCGCTGCCGGTGCTGGTCTGGTGGCTGCTGCCGGCGCATCGGGAGACGTCCGCCTCTGTCAGACTGCCTTTCTTCTCGCAGGTCGCCGAGGCGGCGGGCGTTCGCCCGACCGAGGGATCGGTGGTGACGCGCAGGACATGGCCACAGCTCGTCTGCGAGACCCTGGCCTGGGGCCTGGTGGTGCTCGCCCTCGCACGCCCCCAGTTCGTGGAGCCGCCGATCGAGAAGGTCGAGCCGCAACGCGACATCCTTCTCGCCCTCGACCTGTCGCAGTCGATGGATGCACGGGACTTCCCTGGCGCCGACGGAGCGCCCCTCGCCCGCGTCGAAGCGGTCAGGCAGGTCGTCGCCGATTTCGTCGAGAAAAGACCTGGCGATCGGATTGGCCTCGTCGTCTTCGGAGACGCGCCCTATCCACTCTCACCCTTCACGATGGATCACGAGCTCGTCCGGACGATGATCGCCGGCACCGTTCCCGGGATGGCCGGACCGCGGACGTCGCTGGGAGACGCTCTTGGTCTTGCCATCAAGATGTTCGAGAAGACGACCACGCCGGAAAAGGTGCTCATCGTTCTGACGGATGGCAACGACACGGCCAGCAGAATGCCGCCCCTGAAGGCGGCCGAGATCGCGAATTCGAAGGGCGTGATCGTCCATACGGTGGGTATCGGAGACCCTGCGGCGACGGGTGAGGACAAGCTGGATACCGCAACGCTGCAGAAGATCGCGGCGAGCACGGGCGGCCGCTATTTCTTCGGCGGCGATCAGTCGCAGCTGGCGGCGATCTACGAAGTGCTCGACCAGATAACGCAGGAGGATCAGAAGACCCTGTCCTGGCGACCGCGGATCGAGCTGTTTCACTGGCCGCTGCTGGCCGCCGTCGCACTGCTGGCGGTCTATTATCTCGCCTCGGGAACAGCGGCCGCATTCAGGCGGAGGGCAGCGGCATGATCGCGGATTTTCATTTCCTGCGTCCCTGGCTCCTGCTCCTTCTCGTACTGCCGGTCGTGATCCTCTGGATGGTTTCACGCTCCGGCGACATCCGTGCACAATGGAAGGGCATGATCGCGCCGCATCTGCTCGACCGCCTCGTCGTCGACGCTTCGGGGCGCTCACGAATGTGGCCTTCCTGGTTGCTGGCTGCCGTCCTCGCTACCGGGATCGCTGGAGCGGCAGGGCCGACATGGCAGCGCGAGCCGCCGCCCTTCGTCGAGGACACGGCGCCTCTCGTCATCGCCGTCGACCTGTCGCAGACAATGGACGCCATCGACGTGACCCCGTCCAGGCTGGAGCGGGCTAAACTCAAGATCAAGGATGTGATCGAGGCCCGAGAGGGCGCGCGCACCGCGATCGTCGCCTATGCCGGCACCGCGCATCTGGTCCTGCCGCCGACCGAGGATGCGGCGCTGCTTGAAAGCTACTCCGAGGCATTGGCGACGCGCATCATGCCGACGCCGGGCAAGGACACGGCAGCCGGGCTGCGGCTCGGACAAAGCCTCCTGCATAAAGAAGGGGTTGCCGGAACGATCCTGCTGCTGACCGACGGAGTGGAAGCGGCTGCAGGGCAAACACTCAAGTCGAGCGACGACGGCGTCGTCATTCTCGGGATAGGCACGTCGGCGGGCGGACCGGTCAAGACGCCGGATGGCGGATTTCTCTCGGATGCATCCGGCGCACGCCTCTTTCCCAAGCTCGATGTCGCCGGGTTCGAGGCGATCGGCAACGAAACCAGGGCTGATGTCGCGACCGTCACGGACGACGACACGGATGTTCGCTGGATCATGCAGCGTATCCGCAGCAATTTCGCGCAGAAGCAGGAGACGGAGGGAGACCGCTGGCGCGATCTCGGCTGGTGGCTGGTCGTCCCGGTCGCGGTCGCGATGGCCCTGTCGTTCCGCAAGGGCTGGGTGGTGCGGATCGCGACGTTGCTGCTCGCCCTGCGGATGCTGTCGCCGGGCAGCGCCCATGCGGCGGGACTGATCGATATATGGCTGACTTCCGACCAACAGGGCCGCATTGCTTTCGAAAGGGGCAACTACGACGAGGCCGCAGACCGCTTTGCCGATCCGATGTGGAAGGGCGTCGCCCTCTATCGAGCCGGCAAATTCCGGGAGGCGATCGACGCCTTTGCTTCCATCGATACGGCGGAGAGCTGGTACGACCAGGGCAATGCTCTCCTCCAGCTATCGAAGTTCGAGCAGGCTGTCGCGGCTTATGAGAAGGCTCTCGATAAACGAAGTGAATGGCCGGACGCCAAGGCGAACCTCACCATCGCCCAGCAACTGCTGAAGCAACAGAAGGAAAAGCAGGAAGAACAGCCCGAGCAGCCGAGCGAGGATCCTGACAGCGTCCAGTTCGACGAGAAGGGAAAGGAGGGCAAGGAAGGTCGGATTGATATTGCCGAGCAGACGTCGGAGATGTGGATGAAGAACATCAATGTCAGCCCGGCGGACCTGATGGCCCGCAAGTTTTCCCTTGAAGCGAGGAGGCAGTCTCCATGAGGCTTCCAGCCACGCTTCTTTGCGCCTTCATATGCGGACAGGCCATCGCCGCCGAACCCTTCGGACGCGCCGCCATTGAAGGAGCGGAAGGGATCGTTCCCGGCCAGCAGGTCCACGTCGTCGTCGACATCTTCGCGCCGGAATTCTTCACGTCGCCGCCGCAATATCCGCTGTTCGAGGTCCCGGCCGCCCTTGTCACGCTTTCCGACGATCGTGCCCAGAACCTCGTCCAGACGATCGCGGACGTTCAATATTCCGGAATACGCAGGAGCTACGTGATCGTCCCGGAGAAGACCGGATCTTTCGTGCTGCCCGAAATCACGGTCGACCTTGGCTATTCGGCGAACGGAAGCGCGATCAAGGCGCAGTTGCATGTAGCCCTTCCCGCCTTCGATGTCGTGGCCGCTCCCGACAAGACGGCCAGGCCCTTCGCTGCACGCGACCTGACGGTAAGCCAGTCCTTCGACAGAAGCCCGGCAGGTTTGAAAGCCGGCGACGCTGTCGTTCGCACGATCGTCGTCTTTGCCGAGAACACGCAGGCCATGCTGATCCCGCCGGTCGATCTGGGCCGGGCGACCGGGGTCGCGCAATATGTGAAGCCGCCGTCTCTGACGGACGGCGTCGAACAGCGCGGGATCGGCCGGAGCGTCGAGACCGGTAGTACCCGGACCGAAACGGTTGTCTACACGGCTTCTGCCGAAGGCAGCTTCCAGGCGCCGGCCGTTTCCTACCAATGGTTCGACCTGGATGCCCATGCCGGAGCGACGGCGACCCTTCCCGCCGTTGATATCGTCGTGGCGAAGGCGCCCTCAACCGAACGCATCGATCCGAAATTCGATCCCCCTGGCGAAGACGAAGGAAGGAATGCCTGGCCGGTAGTGCTGTTATCATGCGCGGCCGTGCTCGCCTGCTTCGCAGCAATTGTCGCATGGCAAGGGGGCTCGGCAATCCGCGCATGGGCGGAACGACGTCGAATGAGCCACCGAAACTCTCCGCAGAGAAGACTTCGCCGCCTTCGAACCGTCATCAGGGTCGGGCCCGAGCCGGCAATCTATCGGGCGCTTCAGGATTGGAGCTTGAGCCTCGGATTCCGGTCGGTTTCCGACTGGGCTGAGGCGCAGGGCAATCCTCGGCTTTCGGCACAGGTCACCATTCTCGAGCGGCGCCTTTTCCGATCGCGCGACATGCAATTGGATCGCGGCAAGTTCGCGGACGCCATCACCTTGGCAGCGACGAACAAGGGGCGAGCGCGAAAATCCGCCCTGCCCGCCCTCAATCCGGTGGCGTGACGGACGCGTTGTTACGTCGAGTTAACAGTAACATTCTTTCCTGACGGCGCGCGGGAGCTAAGGTCAAGACATCGGTTCTGGAGGCCGCGATGGCATTGGCATTCAACAGCGCGACAGAAGCCCGGCGCGAATCCGAGGGCATGGTGTGGATTCCCGGCAGGACGTTCACGATGGGATCCGACCATCACTATCCGGAGGAGGCCCCGGCCCACCCGGTCAAGGTGGACGGCTTCTGGATGTCGCAGACACCGGTCACCAACAGGCAGTTCAAGGAATTCGTCGAGGCGACGGGATATGTCACCGTCGCGGAGAAAGCTCCCGATCCGAAGGACTATCCCGGTGCGAAGCCTGAGATGCTGAGGGCGGGGTCGCTGGTGTTCACGCAGCCGAAAGCCGTGAGCGGCGCCGACATCTCCCAGTGGTGGACATTCAAGTTCGGTGCGAACTGGCGCCGCCCCCTCGGCGGTCTCAGCGATCTGCGCGGCAAGCTCGATCATCCGGTCGTGCACGTCGCCTACGCGGACGCCGTTGCCTATGCGCACTGGGCGGGGCTCGATTTGCCGACCGAGGCCGAATGGGAGCTTGCCGGCCGCGGCGTGCTGGACGACGCGGAATATGCCTGGGGCGACGAGTTCGCGCCGGGCGGCGTCCCGATGGCCAACACCTGGAGCGGCACGTTCCCTACCCAGTCGACGAAGCCGAAAGGCCAAGAACGCACCTCGCCTGTGCGATCGTTCCCGCCGAATGGCTTCGGCCTCTACGACATGATCGGCAACGTCTGGGAATGGACCAGCGACTACTGGTCGACCCGGCATCCCGAACCGGCGAAACACTCTTGCTGCATCCCGAGCAACCCACGCGGACGCGACGCCGGGGCAAGCTACGATCTTCGCCAGCCGGAAATCCGGATAGCGCGGC
The DNA here is from genome assembly GCF_025941625.1 of Rhizobium acaciae. Classification (NCBI taxonomy): domain Bacteria; kingdom Pseudomonadati; phylum Pseudomonadota; class Alphaproteobacteria; order Hyphomicrobiales; family Rhizobiaceae; genus Rhizobium; species Rhizobium acaciae. The sequence goes on along the minus strand of NZ_JAPCZO010000009.1, from coordinate 196,541 downwards.
GGGTGCTGAAGGGCGGCTCCCATCTCTGCGCCCCAAACTACTGCAGACGCTACCGGCCTGCCGCGCGCCACGCCGAACCCGAGGATACTTCGACCAGCCATGTCGGCTTCCGCTGCGTCAGGCGCACCGAAGGAGAAGCGAAATGAGAAGACATTTCCAGGCCTCCAACACCGTGCTTGCATCACTTCTCGTCGCCGCCCTGCTGCTCGTCAGTGGCGTCGTCGGAACGGCCGTGGCGCAAGAGGTCCTGTCGTCCTGGAACGACACCGCGGCAAAGACCAGGATCATGGACTTCGTCAAGGCAACGACAGCCGAGGGCGGCGAAGGATACGTAGCGCCCGAAGACCGGATCGCGGTCTTCGACAACGACGGCACCCTCTGGTCGGAGCAACCCATTTACTTCCAGTTCGCCTTTATGCTCGACCGTGTGAAGACGCTCGCACCTGAGCACCCTGAATGGAAGGACAAGGAGCCGTTCAAGTCGGTGCTGGCAGGCGATCCGATGGGCGTGATGAAAGGCGGCGAGAAAGGGATCGTGGATCTCGCGATGACGACGCATGCCGGGATGACGACGGACCAGTTCTCGAAGATCGTCACCGACTGGTTTGCGAGCGCCAAGCACCCGAAAACCGCAATGCGCTACGACGAGATGACCTTCGTGCCGATGCGCGAGCTCCTCGACTACCTCAGGGCCAGCGGCTTCAAGACCTATATCGTCTCCGGCGGCGGCGTCGAGTTCATGCGGCCGATGACCGAGAAGATGTATGGCATCCCGCCGGAACAGGTGGTCGGCAGCACCATTACGACGGAATATGCCACCATCGGCGACGAGCCCGTGCTCAACAGGCTGCCGAAGATCGACTTCGTCGACGATGGCGCCGGCAAGCCTTCCGGCATCAACAAGTTCATCGGGCGCAAGCCGATCTTCGTGGCCGGGAATTCTGACGGCGACTACGAGATGCTGCGATGGGTCACCGCCAAGGGTCCGAGCTTTGCGATGATCGTCCATCACACGGATGCGGAACGGGAGGTCGCCTACGATCGAAACAGCAAAATCGGCAAGCTCGACAAGGCGCTCGACGAGGCGGAGCGCCGCAACTGGCTGGTGGTCGATATGAAGGCGGACTGGAAGAAGGTCTTTTCATTCGAGAAATAGAAGGACAGGGTGTCGAGGAGTTCGCCGATTATGGCATCGTTCTCAGCTTTGCGATGACGACAGCGCCCGGAATGCAGACCTATATCCGGCGCAAGGCCTACGCGAAAATTCGCGAGGCTTTCCAGGCGAACGGCATCGAATTTGCGACGCCGTCGGTGCAGGTCGGCGGCGACGACAGGGACGGTGTTGCCGCTGCTGCGGCCGCGATCCGCACGCAGCAGGCCAAGGTGGTGGCGGCGGAGGGGTAGAATGGCCGGCGACGACGATCGCTTGCGGATCATGCATGGCGGGCCGTTCTACGAGCTGATGACCCGGCTTGGCATGCGCAAGCGCGGATGGCGGGCATTGGTCTTCGCAGGCCTGTGCTGGATGATCCCCGTGCTGATTCTGCTGGCAACCCGCGGCGGTCACGGGGCCGGCCTCTTCCTTCACGACTGGGGAGCGTGGGCAAAGTTCCTGATCGCGCCCGTTCTGCTGACGCTGGCGGAGAAGCCCATCGGCTTCGCCCTCGACGAGTGCGTTTCGATGCTCTTTCGGATTCCGCTCGTGTCGTCGCAGTCCATGCCAGACACCCGGAAGGCCCTGCGTGACGCAGGCGCTCGAACAACTGCCGGCTTTCCGGAACTCGTCTGCTTAGGTTTGGCGCTCGCAGCGACGATCTTCAATGCGTCCACGTTCCTTGGCGGATCCGCGCCCCCATGGGCGGTCGGCGACGGAAGCGTTTCTATGACGGGCTTCTGGTGCCTGGCGGTCGGCAACACCGTCTACTGGTTCCTGCTGACGCGTCTCGTATGGAAGCATGTGATCTGGTGCCTGTTCCTGTCGAGCGTCGCAAGGTGCCATCTCCGTCTCGCGGTCACGCATCCCGACGGCCATGGCGGCCTCGGCTTCCTCAGCTACTACCCTGCCGGCTATGGCCTCTTCACGCTTGCGGTGAGTTCCGTCTTCGCGGCCGGCGTCGGCCATATGATGCAGCGCGAGACCGTGACACCCGGTCTGTTCACCGTCGTCTGCGGGGCGTGGCTGGTGGTGGTCGCGATCTACTATGCTGTTCCGCTTGTCGGCGTCGTCATGCAAGTCTCCCGTCTGAAAAGGAAGACGATCCTGCTGTCGCTCTCGAAGGTGACGGATTTCGAGCGGTGGAGCGAGCGTGCGACGCTCGGGGACAATGTCGTCGGTGATGAAAGCGAGCCTGAGGTGGCGGAATTCCGCGATGTGAAGCCGGTCTACCTCGCATCGCTGAAGACGTCCGCAATGCTGATCAACAGGGACAACGTCCTGCCTGTTCTGGTGCCGACACTGCTGCCGATGCTGGTGGTCGGCGCGTCGTACTTGCCATATTCGCAGCTCGGGCCGATCGTGAAGCGGCTCCTGTTTCTATGAGATGCATGAGGGCGGCGCGCGTCTGCAGATCATCGTTGGCAATGACTTCGTGCGGCAAAATATCCGCAGGGAGCCTTCCACGGAACAATCTGGACGGTTGCACGCTACTCCCGAGCATTCAAACCCGGGAGATCGCAATGGCGTCCATGACCCTCGAAGACCTATCCTCGCAACTGAAGAAGATCGATTTCTGCATGCTGTCGACGAACGCAGGGTCGGGCCGCATCTCGGCCCGGCCGATGAGCAATAACGGCGACGTCGAATATGACGGGGATTCCTGGTTCTTTTCGTATGAAGACAGCAGGAAAATCACGGAGATCGAAGGCATCGACACAGTCTCGCTGACGTTCACGGCGCCTCCCAGCCTCCTCGGCAAGCCAGGGATTTTCATCGCTGTCGAGGGCTTCGCCTCGCTGGTGCGGGACAAGGCGGCATTCGAAGAACATTGGGTCCCCGATCTCGAGCGGTGGTTTCCTGAAGGTGTGGACACTCCCGGGATCGTTCTTATCAAGGTTTCGGCGTCCTCCATCCGGTACTGGGATGGTGAGGAAAACGGCGAGGTCACCCTGCCTGGCTCAGCGAGTTAAGATAGTGGCATAAAGGGGTGCCCTACTCTGCGGGCGGCTCCTCCCAGCCGAAGACGCTCCGACCACCGAAATCGGCGGATTGGCGGAATTCGCCGGCGATGATTTCCTTGAGGTCGGGACCGGTCACATAGCGTTCCATCTGCCTGGATTGGTCGTCCAGGCGCTTGAGCGCCTGCAACTCCTCCTCGCGTCCGAGCCTGCCCTTCTGCACCGCCGATTTCATCACGGCGATCGTCTCGTCATAGACCTTGAGCGGGACCGGAAAAGGATGGCGGTCCTTGCCGCCATGGGCGATCGAGAAGCGCGCCGGATCGGAAAAGCGGCAAGGCGCGCCGTGGACGACTTCCGCCACCATCGCCAACGCCTTCACCGTGCGGGCGCCGACGCCCGGAACGAGCAGCAGCTCCTCGAAATCCGCCGGCCCGCGGGCTGCCGCGGCAGCCAGATTTCCATGCAGGCGCCGCATGTTGACGTCGCTCTCGCGGACGTCGTGATGGGAAGGCATGATCAGGTGCGGCAGCATCGGCTGTTCGGCAGGTTCGGGCGCCGGTGCTTCGGCACGCAGCAATGCGGCGGCCTCCCGGATGATCCGGTCAGGACCGAGGGTCGCCAGCAGATCGAGCTGACCGCGCCGCGAGCGTTCGGCGCGCCGGTCGGCAAGATTGACGATCTCACCCTGGCTCCTTCCCTCGATTGCCGCATGCGGCGAGTCGACGAAGCTCTCCAGCCCTTCGGACAGCCAGTGATAGCGCCGGGCCTGCCGCCTGTCGCCGTTCATGCCTTGCTGCACGACCACCCAATGGCCGTCATCGGCGACGATGAACCCGTGCAGATAAAGATCGAACCCGTCCTGAAGGGCGGCGCTATCGACCTTGGCGATGAGACGGCTCGTGGTCGCGAGCCCCTCCCCGTCGAGGCCGACACGCTCGCCGATCGACACGAGCTCCTGCGGGGTCTTGCGCGAATGCGCGCCGCGGCCGCCGCAGACATGCAGGCCGAGCTCGCCGGCACGCGGCTTCAGCCCGCGCTTCAGCGCACCGAGAACGCTGGTCGTGATGCCGGAGGAATGCCAGTCCATGCCCATGACCGCGCCGAAGGACTGGAACCAGAAGGGATGCGCGAGCCTGCGCAGGAATTCGTCGCGGCCATAGTGATGGACGACCGCCTCGGTGATCAGTGTTCCCAACCGCGTCATCCGGTCGCCGAGCCAATGCGGTACGCGTCCCCCGTGAAGGGGAAGATCGGCGCTGCCTGCTCGTTGTGACATCTCGTTTCCTTGCATTCTGCATCGCAGGCTGCCCGTAGCGCCGACGCTATCGGGGAACCCAGGCAAATTCCGGGCGTTTGTGCTCCAGTTAGAGGCCGAGGCAATCATGACGACATTCGAAACCATCTTCAATAACCCGAGCTTGCTCCAGACAAAATCACAACGGCCGGGCGACCGCCAAAAACAGGAGGGCAGCGCCTTGTCCTTGGAAGGGAGCGCTGCCAAGGCCGCCTTCCTGATCAACGGCAACAGCTATTTCGCCGAGCTGGCGCGAGCGTTGCGGCAGGCGCGGCGCACCATCTGGATCGTCGGATGGGATTTCAATCCGGACATCCGGTTGGAACCCGATAAGTCCGACGAAACGCTGGCCGACCTGTTGCATGCCCTGGCAGCGGCAAATCCGAAGCTCGAAATACGCATCCTCGTCTGGGCGCTCGGTCCCGTTTATTCCGGCAAGTCCCTGCAGCCGCTGCGGAAGAAAAACTTTCCCAGAAATGAGCAGATCGATCTGCGCTTCGAACTTCAGCCGACATTGCGCGGCTGCCACCATCAAAAACTCGTCTCTATCGACGATACCGTCTCCTTCATCGGCGGCATAGACCTGACGTCGCGCCGGTGGGACACCTGGCTCCACCGCGCCAAGGATAAGCTACGGCGCGACCCCAAGGGCGTTTCCTATGATCCGCTGCATGACGTTCAGGCAATGGTCACCGGCGACGCCGCCAGGTTGATCGGCGATATCGTCAGGCAGCGCTGGGAAAACGCCACCGGCGAAAGCCACCTGCCGCTGGCCGAAAACGTCCCCTTCGCCTGGCCGGACGATCTCGCCGTTTCGATGAGGGAGATCGCGGTCAGCTTGGCGCCGACGGAGCCGTCGACCGCTTTTCGCCCCGGCGTCAGCGACGGCATCGCCATGACATTGGACGTCGTCGCCCGGGCGCGGCGGCAGCTTTACATCGAGGCGCAATATCTCGCCTCCTTCCGCGTCGCCGACGCCATTGCCGCGCGGCTGCAGGAGGAAGACGGCCCCGAAGTTGTCATCATCTGCACGCGCAGTTCTCATGGGCTGATCGAAAAGATTGTCATGGGCGGCAATCGCGACCGCGTCATCCGCCGCCTCAAACGCGCCGATCGCGCCGATCGCCTGCGCGTCTACTATGCCGTCGTGCCCGGGCCAATCGTGCCCGGGCCAGTCACGGCGAAAGAGAGCGGCGAGGTGGAGGTGCTCGTCCATTCCAAACTGATCATCACCGATGACGAACTGGTCCGCATCGGCTCCTCCAACCTCAACAATCGTTCGGAAGGGCTGGATGGCGAATGCGACATGCTGTTCGAGGCCGGCAACAACGAGCATCGCCGCGCGATCGCGGACCTGCGCAATCGCCTGCTTTCGGAATATCTCGGAACCACCCCGGAAAGCTTTGCCGCAGCCTTTATGCAAAACGGCTCGTTGATCGAGGCGGTCGACGCGCTCAATGACGGCCCCCGGGGCTTGCGGGAATTCACCGTCGAGCTGTCCGGCAGCATTTCACCGATTTCAGGCACGGCGATCTTCGACCCGGTTCGACCCTTCGCAGTTTTAAACCGACTGGGCCTCGGCACGCTCGTCCGCCGCCTCATTCGCCCCGCGTGACGTCCGTCGGAAAACGACCTCGCTGATGACGAGAAGGGTCGTGCCGAGCGCCAGCGGAATGAAGAAATAGGCGCAGCGGAACGCAATCAACGCGCCGATCGACGCCTCCTTCGGCACAACATAGGAGACCGTGGCCTCGAGCACGCCGAGACCACCCGGAACATGCGTTGCGAGGATCGCCGAATTGGCAAGCACGTAAGCCGTCACCGACCTGAAGAAGGCAACGTCGCCGAAGGCCGAAAGCATCTGTTGCAGGCAGGCGGAGACGAGCATGAAATTGATCGTCCCGACCCCGACCTGCGCAACCGCGAGCGAAAATCGGGGCAACTGAAACGTCCAGCGCCATAGCTGCAACGTGCCACGGATGAAAAACGAAAGGCCCGCATAGACCACCGGCACGACGAGCGCCAGCGAACCGAAGATGCGCACACTTGCAGGGTCGATGCGCAGCACGCGCCCGGCATCGCCGGGATTGACGATCATGGCGATGCCGCCAAGCGTGATCAACCCGAGCCCCACCGTGACACCGCAAAACAGGATGATCTTCGCCACGTCCTCCGCCGTCAGCCCCCAACGTGAGTAGAAACGATAGCGAAAGGCGCCGCTGCTGAGGCCCGCAAAGCCGATATTGTGGCCGAGCGAAAGACTGATGAAGGACGCCAGCGCAATCCTGGGATAGGGCAAGGATTTGCCGAGCGAACGGATCGCCAGGAGATCGAAGCAGCTCAGGCACAGATAGGACCCCGCCGCAAAGAGAAGTGCCGTGCAAAAGGTCGAAAAAGGGATGCTGCGAACCGATTGGACGATCTGATCGAGGCTGTATTGTTGGAAGATCCGATAGAGGAGAAAGACCGCAAGACAAAGGGCAGCAACGAGCAGTCCATTCCAGATCATGCTTTTCAAGCTCATCGATTGTCCTCAGGAGTGCTAGCGCGATGGTTCGATAATCGGGAACGATCAAACGAGTTTTGTGTTCCCCCGGGGAACGAGTTCAGCGGGGCCCATGCCGGATAAATCAATCAAACTCCTGACCTATAACGTGCACAGTTGTATCGGCGGCGACCGGAAGCTCGATCCCGGCCGCATCGCTTCTGTCATCGCCGAGGCTGAGGCTGATATCGTCGCTCTTCAGGAGGTCGACGTCCTCAGGCGCAGGACCGGCGGCGTCGACCAGGCCCATGCGATCGCCTCGCTTTTGAAGATGCAGGCTCATTTCCATCCGGCGCTGTCGATCGCCGAGGAGCAGTATGGTGATGCGATCATCACATCGCTGCCGACAGGCGCGGTCAAGGCCGGACCATTGCCATCCATCGGCGAACAGCGCGGCGCCATTTCCGTCGAAATACTGGTCGGCAACAGAAAACTGCTGGTCGTCAACACCCATCTCGGCCTTCGTGGCCGCGAGCGCATCCGGCAGATGACGACATTGCTGAACCCCGGCTGGCTGCGCGGCACAGCGGATGAACCTCTTCCAACCATCCTCTGCGGCGATTTCAACGCCATTCCGTCATCGGCGACTTACCGACTTGCCGCGCGGTCATTGAAGGACGCCCAGCTCGCAGGCAGCGCCGCGCCGAGAGCGACCTTTCCCTCGCGCTACCCGCTGATGCGCCTGGACCACATCTTTGTCACGGACGATCTCATCGTCAAACAGGCGGCGGTCCTGGAAAACCGCCTGACAAGGATTGCCTCGGACCACCTGCCTCTGCTTGCGGAAATCGGCTTCGCCTGATCAGTCATCGACACTGACGACTTTCACCGGGCGAGCTTCCGGTTCATCACCGCCGCCACCAACGGTAGAGCCGTCGTCGCCACGGCTCCCAGTGGCAAACGCATGATGCCCCTGGTGACGACGAAGGTCGCCGCCATTGCACCTGCCAGCTTGAGCCAAGGCTGATTGCCGAGCTGCGCATGGGCGCTGGCATCGGCCCATCGGACGTTCTCCGTAACGACGGTCGCAGCCTGATGTTGGATCACATGAAGGCGAGCGCGGAGGTTTTCGAGTTCTTCTCGCAGTTCTTGCAGACGGCCTTCCAGGACATGACCTTCGTAGATCGGGAAAGGCTCCTCAACGGTGTCTCCAACGGAAGCATGACCACCGAGCGTCGCAATATATGCCCGATATTCGGCCTCGCTGGCGAAACCCTCACGTCTGATAAGATCAGGATTGATGCTCGCCTCTTCGAAGGAGGCCGGCGCGGTTTCCACACCGTCGCGCATAACCTTGTTTGTGCCGGTGTCCCCGAGTTCGTCCTTGAACATGATGCGTCTCCAGTTGTTCCTGGCGATAGAACGCTCGAGGGCTCAGAAGGATGCATCGGCCTCCGCCCCTGCCTTCATCTTCGCGACGCGCTGAAACGCTCCGGCCGAAATTCCGCCAGCAGCGGATGCCGGCGTCCAGTGACGATCTCGTCCGCCAGCAGTTCGCCGGCAATCAGGCCGAGGGTGGCGCCGCTATGGCTGAAGGCAACGAAATAACCCGGGATCGACGGCAGTTCGCCGAAGACGGGCTCGCCGTCGCCCGGGATAGGCTTCGGGCCGACCCCATAATCTTCGACCTCCAGCACCGGATTGCCTTCGAGAACCCTGGAGGCCTCGCGCAGCAATCCTTCCAGCGTCGATTGCCTGACATCATAGCTGCCGTCGGGCTTCACGCTCACTTCTTCCTCGGACCAGGCGGCGTCGAGCGCGAAGCCACCGTTGGGCGTCGGCCGGATGGCGACGCGAGGGGTGTTGAGCACGGCCTTCAGCGGGTGCCGGATCGGCTTGGTCCGGACGAGAAGGGCGACAGGCGTTGCATCGCCGATATGTTGGCCGGCCTCGGCGACGATTGCGGGGACGTTGCCGCCGGCAGCAAGCAGCACGGCATCCGCATCGCGGCGCATGCCGTCTGCCGTGATCACGCCACGGGCACGCCCGCTTTCGACATCGACAGTCGCGCGACCCGCGTCCGTGACGATCTCGCCGCCCAGCGTGCGGAATTCTTCCACGAGCGTGCCGATCAAGGACGGAAGATCGACCCAGCCCTCCGCGGGATTGAAGATCGCGCCTTGCGGCGTCACCGCACTTGCATCGACACCCGGCGTCGCCGCAGCAATTCTTTCCGGCGCAAGCCATTGCGCGTGATAGCCGAGATCGCGCTCATAGTCGAAGATCTCGGCGATCTCGTTGGCGGCATCGTCCGCATCCCAGGTCAAGCCCCCGTCGAAGCGCAGCCACGGCGCGTCGGGATTCCGAACGGCCAGTGTGCGATAGCGATCTATGCCGGCCAAACGCAGACGGTGATAGGCATCGGAGCGTTTGCGTGACGAGTTGAGCCAGGCGAGCGAACGGCCGGAGGCGCCGTTGGCGAGCGGGCCGTCATTGATGAGCACGGTGCGGACCCCGAGCCGTGCCAGATGGACTGATGTCGAGACGCCAAAGATCCCGCCGCCGATGACGACGACCTTCGAAGGTTTGGTGGAAGCATTCATGTCGATAACCTTGTTTTCTGCTCTTGCTAGATCGAGTGAAATCCGGCACGCCCGGCATGAGGACGACCGGGAGCGCCATGCGTTGCCTCAGGCGCTTCAGAGAACTTCAGCAAGGAAGCGCTTCAGCCGCTCGCTTCTGGGATTGTCGAAGATCTGCTGCGGGCAGCCAGCCTCGACGATGCGGCCCTCATCCATGAAGACGACCTGATCGGCCACCCTGCGGGCAAATCCCATCTCGTGCGTCACCACGGCCATCGTCATGCCCTGGCGGCCGAGAGCGGCCATCAGGTCGAGCACGCCCTTCACCAGTTCGGGATCCAGCGCACTCGTCACTTCGTCGAACAGCATGACCTCGGGATCCATGGCCAGCGCGCGTGCGATGGCGACGCGCTGCTGCTGCCCACCTGACAGACCTGCGGGCCGATGATCCCGACGCTCTGCGAGACCGACCTCGGCCAGACGCGCCTCGGCAATGCGCCGCGCCTCCTGCCTCGGCATCTTCTTGATCTTGGTCAGTGAAAGCATGACGTTTTCGAGTGCGGTGTGATCGGGAAACAGGTTGAAGTGCTGGAACACCATGCCTACACGCCGGCGCAGCCTCTCCGGCTTCATCGCCAGGATGCTCCCGCCATCGAGCAGGATGTCGCCGCTTTTCGGTTCGACAAGCCTGTTCATGCAGCGCAGCAGCGTCGACTTGCCCGAGCCGGAAGGGCCGATGATGCAGGTGACGGTACCGGCGGCGATGTCGAGATCGACACCCTTCAACACGTCGAGATCGCCATAGGCCATGGTGAGGTCGCGGATGTTCAGGGCGCCGCCCTTGAAGCGCGGCGTACTCTCCTCGGCCGTGCCCGTGGGATGGGGGTCGGCAGCGGCCCGCAACTCGCTTACTTCGACCAATCCGCTCGCAGCACCCGAGCCGCGGCCTTGTTTTCCGAGCCGCAGTCTCGCATCGATATAATTGACGAAGTGGGTCAGCGGCACGGTGATGACGAGATAGAAGACGCCCGCCAGCAGCAGCGGTGACAGATTGCCGGTGACGACGGCCTGATCCTGGCCGACACGGAAGATCTCCCGCTCGGAAGCGAGCAATCCGAGGAAATAGACAAGGCTGGAATCCTTGACGTTTCCGATGAACTGATTGACCAGCGCCGGCAGAACCCGCCTGATGCCTTGTGGGATGACGATCAGGCGCATGCCCTGCCCGTGGCTCATGCTGAGCGCCCGGCAGGCTTCCATCTGGCCGCGCTCGACGCTTTGAATGCCGGACCGGAAGATTTCGCCGATATAGGCTCCGGCAATCAGGCTGAGCGCCAGGATGCCGAGCGGAAATGGCGACGGACCGAAGATCTCGCGCCCGATCCGGGCAAAACCCTGGCCGATGATCAGGATCGTGACGATCGCCGGAAGCCCGCGGAAAACATCGGTATAGATGCGCGCCGGCAGCCGCAGCCAGCGGGATTGCGAGATGCCCATCACGGCAAGCGCCATACCGATGATGACGCCGAGCACGGTCGAGGCGGCGGCCAGGATCAGCGTGTTCTTCAGGCCGACGCTGATCATGCTCGGCAGAACTTCCGCCATGGCGTCCCAGTCCAGGAAGCTGCGGCGCAGATTTTCAAGCCAGTTCATTCAGATCCCCATGAATTCTTGCCCGGCGCGGACGCCGCCGACTAAAGCGCGTCGCGATCTTTCGGATTCGCTTGTCGCGCTTTAGGTCCTTGTTTTTACGCATGTCGTTATCGCAAAACCGCTGCACACTTATGCGCGACATGCTTTAGCAGAGCCTTGGTAAGCCGCCCGCCATGAGCGGGCGGCTTGCGGCGTCACTTCTTGGGAAGATACTGTTCCGGCATCGGCGAGCCGGGGAACCACTTTTCGTAAAGGGTCTTCCAGGTGCCGTCCTGCATCGCATCGTGAAGCGCGCCGTTGAGCGCCGTGCGAAAGGCGTCATTTCCTTTTCGGATCACGAAGCCCGCCGGCGCATCGAAGGACGGGATATTCACGGCAACCTTCAGCGCGGGATAGCGCTCGCCATATTGCTTGGCGGCCTCGTAGTCGAGAAAATGCGCATCGACTGTTCCGTTGTTGAGGGCGGCCACCGCGGAATTGTTGTCGGGAAATTTCACCAGATCGGTTCCCCCGAAATTCTTGGCTGCATAGACCTCCTGCAATGTCCCCTGCACGACGCCGAGACGCTTACCCTTGAGGCCACCGGCATCCTTGATGCCGGCATCCGGGGTCAGGACGGAGAGATAACCGGCAAGATAGCCGTCGGAAAAGTCGATGGTCTTCTTGCGGGCTTCGGTGGTTCCGATCGCAGCAACGGCAACGTCGAACCTTTCGTTTGCGACCGACGGCAGGAGTGCTGAAAATTCCTGGCCCGTGAACGTCACCTTATCTTTTTGAAAGCCGAGGCGGGAGACGACGTTGAGAAACAGCTCGATATCGAAACCGGTGAACTGGCCGTCCGCCGTCGCAAACGTATAGGGCTTGGAATCGCCCATCGTGCCGACGCTGATAGTCCCGGGCTCGATCAGGTTATAGGGATTGTCGGCGGCGGCCGCAGGGCCTGCCCCCATCGCAAGAAGGCATGTCAAAAGGCCGGCCCGCAACGGGGCCATGATGGCCGGAAGTGATTCAAAAGGCTTCATCGTCGTTCTCCGCTCTGAAAGGAATGCTCTTGTCGGCATTGTAGATCGTCCCACCGCTACCGCGCATCGCGGCAAAGATTTATGGACAAGATACCGGTCTCCGATATAAAGAGACCGGTCTCACAATATATTTGATATCCGTCAATTGACCGGTCGTCAACAATTCTTGTAGTCCTCGGCCCATGGAAGATTCCGCTCATCCGAAACGTGCAGTCACCGTTGCCGACGTCGCGAAGGCCGCAAAGGTCTCGAAGGCGACGGCCGCCCGCGTTCTCGGCGGCTACGGCGTGGTCAGCGCCAAGATCACAGATCAGGTCATGGCGGCGGCCGCGGCCCTCGAATACCGCCCGAACGAACTCGCCCGCAGCATGAGCACCGGAAGGTCCGGCATCATCGGGGTCGTGGTCGGCGATATCGAGAACGCTTTCTTCAGCCTGGCGGTGCGCGGCATCAGCGATGCGGCCCGTCTTGCGGGCTTCAACGTCATCATCGCGAATTCGGGCGAAGAGCTCGATGCGGAAAAATCGGCCGTCGACCTGCTGATCGGCAAACGCGTCGATGGCCTGATCGTCACGCCGGCAAGTTGCGACAGTATCGATCATCTCCACCACGTTCGCCGCGCCGGCGTGCCGCTCGTCCTGTTCGACCGAGCCATCCCGGAACTCGATGTCGACGCCGTAACCGGCGACGACCGGGATGCGGCCATCGCGGCGACCCGGCATCTGATCGGGCAAGGACATCGCCGCCTCGCCTACGTCTCTGCCATGGATGCCGAGGGCGGCGAGCTCACCGATATCGGGCGGATCTCGAATTCCGCCGTGCGCGAACGCGTAGAAGGTTTTGTCAGCGTCCTGACCGAGGCGGGTTTGCCGAACCCTCTTCATTATGTCAGGCTCGGCGCCACGGACCAGCGCCAGACGGATGGCGTGATCAAACGCCTGCTCGCCGACAGTGCTGCGCCGACGGCGCTGCTGGCATCGGACAGCCTCGTCGGCTTGCGCATCTTCAAGTCACTGCAATCGCTCGGCCTGTCGATCCCCAAGGACGTGTCGATGATTTCGTTTCTCGACGCCGATTGGACCAGCGTCACCGTTCCGCCGATCACCATCGTCGACCAGCGCGTCTACGAGATGGGCAAGCTCGCCGGCGAGCGGCTCATCGCCCGTATCGAGCGCACCCCTCTTGCCGTCGAACGTCTACGCGTCAGCACGAGCCTCGTCCTGCGCGGCTCCGTCGCCACGATTGGCCGGTGAGGCCTATGGAGTTGGCTATACCCCCATCGCTTTGCGAAGCAGCGAGTAGTACCGCATTGCGATAGGTCACGAATGCCCATGGCCGCCGGCTTGATATTACATGGGGTTGCTGTTGTCTTTGCCTGACCAACGTTATTTAATACCGAAAATACTCGCTGTGGGATTTTCAGAAAGATCATGCTCCAGTCAAAAGACGCTTCATCTGAGCTGATAGATTTGATCTATGGAAGTCTATTCGGTGAGTGCAACTGGCAGGATTTTCTGGATCGCGTTGCGCAAACTTCGCCGAATGGAAAGGCTGCCCTCCATTACCACGATCTGGCCTCGCCTGTGGCCCATGTTCCCTACGTATCGGGGTTTTCGAGGAATGAGGTCGACCAGTTCAGCAGCCACTTTGCCGCAGTGAACCCCTGGATTCCGAGATTGAGCTTTGTGCCGGTTGGTCAAGGTGTCTGCGGAGACGAAATCTTTCCACGCGAAGACTTGCTCAAATCGGAATTCTACAACGATTGGCTGAAGGGACAGGCCCGATGCGAGACGAGCATCGGTGTCTCCATCATTCGGGAGGAAACCCGCACCTTCGTCCTATCGACCTGCACGTCGTCAGCCGACCCCGATTTCAACAAGGAAGCAGCCGGGCGTTACACGATACTCGCGCCTCATTTGAAAAGAGCTTTCGACTTCATCCGGAAGCGCGATCTACTCGCCCCGGAAAGACAGACGACGCAAACCCTGTTTGATAGCATCGGCGTCGGATTGATCTACGTTTCGGAGCAAGGGCGAGCACGTCAATGGAATAAGAGCGCGGAAGCCTTAATGGCGGCTGGCTTTCCTGTGCAAGTCGCCCCGAGTGGCAGGCTCGAACTTCAATGCGAGAGGTCGACTGCCGTTCTCGATTTCCTGACTTCCAGAAAGGGTGTGCAAACAAGGCCGCATACGGCGATTGCAAATGGGAAGGACAAGGCTAGTTATCGCATCACACTCCTCCGGCTCCAGTCCGATGCGTTCACTGAGTTCTTGGAGGGGCCGACCGTGGCCGTCATTGTCGAGCCGATGGTGGCCACGCCACTCAATGAGCGGCGAGACTTCCTAATGGAAGCCTACAAACTGACTGCGACGGAGATTCGGATCGCATCAAGCATTGCCTCGGGCCATTCTCCAAAAGAGGTGGCCATAGCCGATCACATCAGCTACGAAACGGTCAGAACCCACCTCAGAAACATCTATTCCAAGCTCGGGGTGAACTCCCGGGTTGGTTTGGTCGCGCTGCTCATGCGCTGACCAACGCCTTGAAATTCGTCCCTACCGCCCGCATGGCCAGCGAGCCTTTGCATATTGCGAACGGGTTCCGAGCGCAAAGACGTGCGACACTCGACACGAATTCCGGCAACCCTTGTCTCATTGCGTCGGAAAACCAGTGCTACGCTCACTAATCATAGAGTTCGCCGTGACCAATCTGCTCCCTTGCAGGCGCATCGCTGAGTGAGGGATCGTCGGCCGGATCGGGATCTCTCTTGTTGGCATCGCTCAGAAGCTGCGCGGCCTTAAGCAGTGCCGCGGTTACCTCCTCGGTGCCCCATCCGGCTTCATTGGCGGCTGCAATCAGCCTTTCCAAAGCGTCGCGCGCGGCTGCGGTCGCCTCTTCGAAGCGCTGCGCAGGGGATTCGGTCTTCGGTGGTGGAAAGGTCATCGGCGTTCCCTCCATAGGTCTGGCTGTTAGGAGTGAACGCAGCCCAGGGAAAATAGATGCACGACCATGCTGATTAAACAAACCGATGCCCAGCAGCGCCGTACCGGCAAGGGCCGGCCACGTCCTTTCCCCTCAGACGACCGTCTGCAACAGAAACGGAGAGCGCTCCAACGGACGCTGGGCGAGGATCCTCAGCATTGCGGGGCCTTGTATGCCGGAAGTCGTGCAGGAATGGCCGTCGTGATAGATCACCGTCATGATGCGGCTGAGACTATTGTACCTGATCTCTGCGATCGTCCGGGTGTGAACCGGAAAGATGAACTCATGGGGTTGAGATTTCTCCCCCGAGGTGTTCAAGGTCATTGCGATGCCCCACCGAAAAAAGCAATTTTAGCCTGACCGCGCCCTGGTCTAAGCCTAACGGTGTCTATCAAGCACATATTGCTGCGACGGTCGCGTGACATCGGCGTGACACGCAGAATCGGCACTGCCAACTCAGGGCGGGGCTCGTGACGCGTCAGTTGCCAAAGCGGCCATCAACGGTCAATGCAACGTCCGACGGATCCCGTGTGCGAGAGCGGTCTGCGGCCAGCATTCGACCGTGCGTGCCAGCGATCGAACGGCTTCGTCCACGTTGAAAACCATGTCCCCGAGCCGCTCGATCTCATAATCGAGCTCGTAGACCTGGACCTCGTCGAGGTCGTCATTCTGGAGCAGTCGCCTCATTGCATCGATAAGGCGCTCAGTTCGCCCAACGATATCAAGAGCGCTGCGTATGATGATGTCGAACATGCCTATCCCCTCGCTTCGATAATGAAGCGTCGGCCATAATCGCGCTGCTGACAATCCTGAAATCTTGTCAGAGGCGCTCGCGGATCGTGTCGTAGAGATCCCTCAACTCACGCAGTGCGGGTTGAGGCCGAAGGCGCGGCAGGGCGGCGCGACGTACGGCGAAGGCAAGCGCGCCGGCGGCCGCCGCGACGAGCAGGAGCGTTGAGGCCGGGTAGAGCTTCACCGCAGCTTCCGTCTGACGCATTGCTTTCCCGGCACTCCCCTTTGCCGATCGGCCGGCATCGAGCACTTGATGCTGGAGTGCACCGATCTGCTTCCGCAGCGCGCTCAACTCTTCGCGCAGATCATGATCAGGCTGACGGGGAACACCGACGGAGGCTGTTTTCGTATCGATGACCGCCTTCGGCACTGGCTCGCCGATCTTGGCTCCTCTGTTATCGAGGGTCGTCGTCTCAGTGATCTTGCGACGCGGCATGATCATTTCTCCTTCTAGAGCATCTCCGTTTTTTCTCGCAGTCACGGAAATGCTCTATCTTTTTGTCTTTACGCAATTCCCGACGCAAAACCGCCGCGTGCTTTTGCCGGAATTGCTCTAGTCGTCGTCGAGCGAGAAGACCGGCCGGTAGTGGCGCTCGGCGATCAGCAAGCTCCGGTCGGGCCGGATGATGTAGATCTCCTCGACCTGGCGCCCCCATTGATCTGTGAAGGTGTGGGGGAAGGAAGAGCCCACGGGCGATTTCGTCAACTTCGTGCGAGGCTGGCCATTATACGTGATACTGCCGGGAATGGGGGCCAGGCCCGCCGACGAGTAATTGCCTGCCCCGGTCGTGCAGCCTGTCAGCACAACGGCGAAAACCAACCCAAATACTATGCTCCGCTTCATCGAACCCTCCAACGGCTTCAGTGTCGGCCGCCGCTCCAAGTCCTTGACACGGTCATCACGACGGGCTCGGGAAACCTGTCAGTGCTCTCGCGCATCAAAAATCATCTCGGTTGCCGTCTGCCGCAAGCGTCTAAAACTCGTCGCTGCGGCGCTTCACGGCGTGCCTCAGAGCTACCAAATGCCTTCGACGCTCCAGCATATAGTCGGCATATCCGACGCAGATGAACAGCAATGTCGGGCCGGCATAGATCATGATCAGAGCCAATGCGATGAGGATGAATGCGGTCGTCATGGTCTTGTTTCCATCGATACTGATCGTCGCATCTGAAGCGGCGAATGCGGACAAGCGTTCATCTCGCGATCCCTGTCCTTATTCCTTCAAAATTCGCCGGCTTCCTATTCGTTCCCTGCGCGAAGCGATTTCCATATGCGCGGCAGGCCCTCTCGAACGGCAATGATGAAGCGGACGGCTCGCCCGGCCTTAATCACTCCCGTGGACGCTCCTCCCGCATTGCCGCCGTCACGCTCTTGAGCAGCGGGCTCGACATCAGATGCGCGAGCAAAACCGATAGCTTCGGCTTCCAGTTCGGATAGCTGTCGCTGGTGCCCGGAACATTGGTTGGACTTTTCTCGTCGCTGAGATCGGCGAGACGGACCGCGGCGAGAAGCGAGGGCGTCCTGGCGATGAAGCGATAGGCGCTGACAGTCAATTCTCTCAGCGTCTCCTCGCTTGCCCGCGCTTGGGAAAGCCTGGCCGGCAGGCCGAGGCCGGCAGCCTTCAGCGCCGCTTTCAGGTTTCTCCGCTCGCGCTTGCGGTCTTCGAGATGTTTCTCGGTGAGATCGGGCGGCACGATGCCGTGGTCGCACCGGGCCTGAATGTCGGCGCCGCGCCACCAGCCGGCAAGGGTCTGGTGGTCGTGCGTCGAAATGCAGGCCAAAGCCAGGACGGGATAGGCGTCCGCCGGCTTGAAGCCCTTCTCGTCCTGCTCATAGGAAAGGATGCGATAGGAGAGAATATGGGAGGCCGCCAGATCGCCCTGCAATCCCTTGGGGATCAGTCCAAGGTCTTCTCCGATGACGAGGCACCGATGCTCGGCGGACACCTCGGCGAGGATCTGCAGAAGCCGATGCTGGGGATAGCGGACAAAAGCGCCGCTTTCCGGCCTGCTGCCCAATGGCACCAGGAAGAGGCGGCGAAGCGCTGCGGCGTGGTCGATGCGGATGGCGCCCGCATATCGCATGGCGGCGCTGACCATGCGTCGGAAAGGCGACATTTCTCCTGCCGCGATCGCGGAGGGCAGATATCCGGCGAGATGCCAGTCCTGCCCGTCGACGGCGAAGGGATCGGGTGGGCTGCCGATGGTGGCCTTCGAGACATAGATATCCGGCTCGCTCCATGTCGCCGAGCCATCGACCGCCTCCCCGACGGCAAGATCGAGATAGAGCCCGATCCGCAGGCCGGCCTTCCGCGCCCGCTCCGCCGCCTGCATCAGCTGCCGGTGAGCAAGCCACTGCAGCCACATGTGGAAACGGACATCGTCCGCGTGTCCGCGCTCGAATTCGGCGACGACGGCGCTGTCGAAGCGTTGAAAATCGGCCGGCCACCATTGCCAGCTGGCGCCCACCCCGTGCTCGACCATGGAAAACGAGAGGCATTCGAAAAGCGCATGCAGCCGCAGGCTGTTACCACCTTGCGTAATGAAGGCGTCGAAATCGGCGGGATCATAGGCGTCGCCGATCACGCTGCGCCGTCGCCAGGCCGGCCAGAGATCGCGCAGGGCCCTCAGCTTGATCTGTGCGACGCCGGCGTAATCGACGAGATCGGTTTGGCGAAGGCCTGCCAATTGCCGTTCGAGTTCGGGACTGCAGGCAAAACCCGGCAGCCGGTCGACGGCGATATAGAGCGGGTTGAGATGCTGGCGGCTCGAGGGCTCATAGGGGCTGCAACGGTCGGGATCGGCGAGAAACGGCGCGTGAAGCGGGGTGAGGCCGATGAAATCGGCGCCCAGCGATCCCGCGAGATCCGCCATATCGGACAGATCCTCGAAGTCTCCTATGCCCCAGTTGCGCGCCGAACGGAGCTCGTAGAGCTGCAGGCTCACGCCCCAGACGCGCGTGCCGGAAAGGAAATCGGGCAGAAATGACCTGACGATCTTCTTAGTCGCCGGCTCGGGCTCCCGCCGCGGCGCGCCGTTCTCGGGATCGGCCGCTCCCGGCACTTCGATCTTCAGTGCCGAGAGGATCTTGCGCTTGGTCTCGCCTGAGATCGCCACCTCCCGATTGTCGGGACTGGGCCTGGTCGGGCTGATGCCGTGCCGGCGGGCGAGCTTGTCGAGCTCAGCAGATTTCATCGTTCAATCGCCTTCCTGTCAGCACGCCGTCACGCCTCGCTGATGCTCCAGATTACCGTCCAGGGGGCGAGACCGCCGCTATCGCTGCCACCGAGACGGAAGATCGTCTCGCCGTCGCTCCGCTGCGAGACGAGTGGCACCGCCTCGGCGCCGAGGTTGGCATGCAGATGAAGACGGCGGTTTTGAGCCAGGGTCCAATCCACTGCGAGCGCGCTTCCCGCGGAGCGATAGACCGCGTTTCCGGCGCCAGCGCCTTTCAGCAAAGGCACGATCCTTCGGTGCCGAAGGTCGAGAAGCGTCCTGTAAAAACCAAGGACCTTCGAGGAGGCAAGTTTCGACCAGTCCAGCTTGGCGGCGGTGAAGGTCGATGGCGCCGTCGGGTCGAGAAGGTCGTCGGCGTCGAAGCCCGGCAGACGGGAAAGCTCCTCGCGACGGCCTCTCCTGACCTTCTCGTTCAGGTCCTCGTCGAAATCGCAGAAGAAGGGGAAAGGCTCTTTGGCGCCCCATTCCTCGCCCATGAACAGCATCGGGATCTCGGGCGCCAGCAGGTAGATGGCGGCGACGGCCTTGACGACATCAGCCGGGCTCGAAGCCAGAACCCGGTCCCCCAGCGCCCTGTTGCCGATCTGGTCATGGTTCTGGATAAAGGAGATGAAAGCGGTGGGCGGCAGATGGCCGCTCGGGCTGCCGCGGCTTGCGCCGCGATAGGGCATGTGCTCCCCCTGAAACACGAAGCCTTCCGCCAGCGCCCGACCGAGCTTGCCGGCGTCACCGGCGTAATCGGCATAGTAGCCGAAGGTTTCGCCGGTGGCGGTGATATGCAGCACATGGTGTACGTCGTCGTTCCACTGGGCGGTGAACAGCTTCACTTCCCCGTTTTTATCACGCTGCAACAGGTCGCTGTCGTTCTCCTCGTTTTCGACGATCAGATGAACATGCCGGTCGCCGGCCGCGGCCCTGACGCGGCGGGCAAGCGCGTGAAGCAGATGCTCGGCGCTGTCGTCCTTGATGGCGTGGACGGCATCGAAGCGGAAACCGTCGAGCCTGAACTCGGTGATCCAGTAGATGGCGTTCTGGATGATGAACTCGCGGATCATCTCCGATCCGTCGCCGTCGTAATTGACGCCGTTACCCCAGGGCGTCTTGTGGTGGTCGGTAAAGAGCGGCGCATAGGAGGGGATATAGTTCCCGTCAGGCCCGAAGTGATTGTAGACCACGTCCAGGAAAACCGCGATGCCGCGCTGGTGCGCTGCGTCCACCAGCGCCATGAAATCTTCCGGCCGGCCGTAGCTGCTGTCCGGAGCATAGGGAAGCACGCCATCATAACCCCAGCTGTAACGGCCGGGAAATTCACTCAGCGGCATGATCTGCAGCGCCGTAACGCCCAGCGCCTGCAGATGGTCGAGCCGCTCGATCGCGGCCTTGAAAGTGCCCTCCGGCGTGAAGCAGCCAATATGCATCTCGTAAATGACCATCTCCTCCCAGGGCCGTCCGGTCCAGTCGCTTGCCTTCCAGCGATAGAGGGAAAGGTCGACCACCTCGCTCGGTCCGCGCACATCCTGCGGCTGAAACCGTGAGGCGGGATCGGGAATTTCGAGACCGTCCGGCAGGACGAAGCGGTATTGCGTACCGACACTGGCACCCGCGACCGTATAGTGGTGCCAGCCGTCTCCGACCGCCTGCATCGGCCGCGGATCAGCGCCTTCGATCTTCAACGACACGCTTTCATGCAGGGGAGCCCAAAGGCGGAATAGAATGCCCTCTTCGGTGAATGCCGGTCCGAACGTCATTTGGGTCAAAGGAAAGCCTTCGATGAAATTGGGATGGGATTTGGATAACTTTTGCGGGAGCAAAAAGTTTCGTCCGCCAGCGGACACGCGAAAGCGGCCGCCGTCACCAGGTGACGGTATTCACCGGAACATAGAAGGTTGGGTCAATCGAGCCAGGTCGTGGGCTCGCGCATCCCGTGGACAACGACGACAATTTCGGCGCCGTAATTGGTGGGTTCATAGATGGCGATATAACGCCCCTCGATAATCAGGCGGGCGACGGGGCTAATTTCCGGGCGCGCAGGCCCCATTTCGGGATGAGCCGCGACCAGTTCGAACTTGTCGAAAAGCTTTTGCAGGAGCCTGTCGGCAGCCAGTTCATTGTGAACGGCGATATTGCGCCAGATATCGCGCATCTGGCGCTGGGCACGCGGAGTCAACTTATATTTAGCCACGGGCTGCGCGTTCTGCTTTCAGTTCTTGCAGGAAGGCCGTAGGATCAATCTCTTCGGGTTCGCCGCTGGCTTTGCCCTCGGCATATTCCCGCTTGAGTTTTTCCAGTTCAAGCGCACGAATTTCCTCCCGCTGTTCCAGCAAGCGGAGGCTATCGCGCATGACTTCGCTGGCGCTGGCATAGCGCCCGCTTTCCACAAGCTCACGGACAAAGCCTTCATAGCGAGGCCCAATATTATAGCTGGAGGGCATGGCAATACCTTTCATCGAGGCAATATTATCAGTTTTTGATAACCCGGACAAATAAAACAGACGGCACCACCTTGACTGCGACCAGAAATTGCAGCCGCGGCACTTCAACCCTCAAGCCGCCGCGACTTTGCCCGAGAGCGCCTGATCCATCGCCGCCTGAAGCTGTTCCTGCGTGAACGGCTTCTTCATCCGCAGCATCCGGCCGAGACCATGGTCCTCGGAAAACTCGGCATAGCCCGATGCAAGGATGATGGGCAGGCCTGGAAAGGAGGAGCGAAGGTGACGCGCAAGCTCGGCGCCCGTCATGCCCGGCATGGCATGATCGGTGATGACGAGATCGCAACCCTGCCCCTCGGCAAAGAATTCCAAAGCCTGGGAGGCGGAAGACGCTTCTTGCGGCAGGTGCCCGAGATCCTCGAGCATCGCCACGGTCCCGGTCCTGACAAGGGCATCGTCATCGACGACCAGAATGGCAAGCGGCCGCGACGCCGGTTTCAAGGGCTCCGGGGCCGGAGGCTCGACGGGAGGCGGCACCTTGACGAAGGTTTCGGCAACGGGCAGCCACAGCGAAACCGTCGTGCCCTTGCCCTTGACGCTCGATATCTGGATCGAGCCGCCGGATTGCGCCGCCAGGCCATGCACCATCGACAGGCCGAGACCGGTGCCTTTGCCGACCCCCTTGGTGGTGAAAAACGGTTCGGCGGCACGCGAGACCGTTGCCTCGTCCATCCCCTCGCCATCGTCCGCCACCGATATCCTGATGTAATTTCCGCCCGCGAGGCCGGCCGGCCGGGCGTCTTCGGCTGCCGCCGCGGCAACCGTCACGGCTCCGCCGCTTTCGAGCGCATCCCGGGCATTGACGAAGAGGTTCAGCAGCGCCAGTTCCAGCTGGTTGCTGTCGACGAGGAGGGGCGCCAGATCCGCCGGGATGCTTTTGCGGATTTCGATGCGCGGCCCCACCGCCTTGGCGAGAAGGTCCTCGACGTTTTCAAACAGCCTGAAGAAGTCGACCGCCTGCGGCTTAAGCTCTTGGCGGCGTGCGAAGGCAAGCAGGCGCTGGGTGAGCGCGGTGCCGCGCTCGGCCGCCTGGATCGCATTCGTCACCAGGCGTTCGCTGCGTTCATCGGCCGGAAGCCGTTTCTTCAGAAGGTTCAGGCTGCCGAGAACTGCCATCAGGAGGTTATTGAAGTCGTGGGCCACGCCACCCGTCAGGTGGCCGATCGTGTCGAGCTTTTGCGCCTCGAACAACTGTGCGAGCGCCTCTTCGCGCTCGCGCGTCCGTTGATCGATCCGGTGCTCGAGTTCCTCGTTGAGTTCGCGCAACTGCGCTGCCGAGGCCTCGAGCTCGGCGGTCCGCTGGTGAACGCGGGCCTCCAGCTCCGCGTTCAGGCGTTCGAGTTCCCTCGTCTTCCTGTAGAGATCGGCAAAGACCCGCACCTTGGCTCTGAGCACCTCCGGGACGATCGGGACGGAGACGTAGTCGACCGCGCCCACTGCATAGCCGCGCAGCCGGTCCGGTTCCGCCAGCATCACGGCGGAAACGAAGATGATCGGCGTGTTCTGATAGCGCGGATGCTGCCGGATCATGCTGACGAGTTCGAACCCATCCTGTTCGGGCATGCAGACATCGACGAGGATCACCGCGATTTCGGTGCGCAACAGGTGCTCGAAGGCTTCGCGAGCCGATTGCGCCTTGATGAGGTTTTCTTGGAGCTCTTCGAGAATGACCTCGTAACTCAGGAGCTTTGCCGGTTGGTCGTCGACGAGGAGGATGTTGACGGGGTTCATGGCCAGATCCTCAGCGATGCAGCCACATGCGAAGAGCCGACAGAAGCTGTTCGGTATTGACCGGCTTCGCCAGATAGTCGGACGCGCCCGCTTCCAGGCATTTCTCGCGGTCGCCCTTCATCGCCTTGGCCGTCAGCGCCACGATCGGCAACCGCCGGAACCGGGGTTCCGAACGGATGACCTGCATCGTCTCGTAGCCGTCCATTCCAGGCATCATGATGTCCATCAGCACGATCGCGACAGTGGGTTCGTTGTTGATGACGTCGATGGCTTCGCTGCCGGTCGTCGCGGTCAGGACTTTCATCCCCCGGCGTTCGAGGACGCTGCTCAGCGCGAAGATGTTGCGGGCGTCGTCGTCGACGAGCAGCACCGTCTCGCCGACCAGATCCTCGTCCGAGCTGTGCAGTTCCTGCAGCGTCGCCTGTTTTGCGGCCGGCAGGTCGGCGACCACCCGGTGCAGGAACAGGGCCGTCTCATCCAGGAGACGTTCCGGCGACTCCACCCCCTTGACCACGACGCTGCGGGCCATGCTGTGCAGCGCCGCGTCTTCCTCGGCGGAAAGCTCCCGGCCGGTGAACACGACCACCGGCACCTCGCCGATCTCGGCGTCGTCGCGCATCTGCTCCAGCACGTCGAAGCCGGACATGTCGGGAAGGGAAAGGTCGAGCACCACGCAGTCGGCAGAATTCTGCCGAAGGGCAGCGAGAGCCTCCGATCCGGAGCCGACGCTGGTGATATCGATGTCGTCATGTCCGAGAAGGGCAGTAACGCTCAGACGCTCGGCCTCGTTGTCCTCCACGAGCAGCAGATGCTTGCGGCGCGGTTGTGCATAGGCCTTCAATCGCGACAGTGCCTTGCCGAGGCCTTCCGGCGTCGTCGGTTTGCTCATGAATGCGAAGGCGCCGCGGGTCAGCCCATGCTGACGATCCTCGTCGAGGCTGATGATCTGGACCGGAATATGCCGCGTCTGCGGATTCTGTTTGAGCTGGCTCAACACCGTCCAGCCGAGCATGTCGGGCAGAAAGATGTCGAGCGAGATCGCCGCCGGCCTGTAGTCCTGCGCGAGTGCGAGCGCATCGCTGCCGCGCATCGCCACCAGAACCTTGAATCCATTATCGCGGGCAAGATCCACCAGGACGCGGGCGTAGTGCGCATCGTCCTCGACGACGAGCAGCACCGAGTCGCCGGCCGCTATCTGATGGCGATCGTCTTCGACATGTTCGGTCGGTTTGTCGGCGCGGCGGTTTGCCGCCGCCTCGGCGAATTCCACGACATTTGCCGGCGGAACAGCCTTCGGCGCAACCGCGCCCGCGCCGACATAGGTGAGCGGCAGGTAGAGAACGAAGGTGCTGCCGACACCGGGGGTGCTGCGCAGCTGGATCTCGCCGCCGAGCAAATTTGCCAGTTCGCGGCTGATCGCCAGGCCGAGGCCCGTGCCGCCGTATTTGCGGCTTGTCGAGGCATCCGCCTGCTGGAACGCTTCGAAAATGATGCGCTGTTTTTCGGGCGGTATGCCGATGCCGGTATCGACGACTTCGAAGGCAATGACCGAGGGCGCGTGCTTGAGCGAGGGATGATCGGACGACCAGCCGCTCGTTGCCGATGCGACGCGAAGCGTCACACCGCCCTGCGCGGTGAATTTGAAGGCGTTCGACAGCAGGTTCTTGAGGATCTGCTGGAGGCGCTTCGAATCCGTGATGATGCTTTTCGTGATATCGGCGCCGACCTCGACTGCGAACGACAGGTTGCGGTTTTCGGCTTCGTGCCGGAACGGCCGGGCCATCACTTCGAGCAGGTTGCTGACGGAGATCTCCTCGGCATCAACCGAGACCGTTCCGGACTCGATCTTCGACAGGTCGAGGATGTCGCTGATGAGGTTCAGCAGATCGGTGCCCGCGCCATGGATGGTCTTTGCGAATTCGACCTGCTTGCCCGAGAGGTTGCCATCCGGGTTTTCTCCCAGCTGCTGGCCGAGAATGAGGATCGAATTCAAAGGCGTGCGCAGTTCGTGCGACATGTTGGCGAGGAATTCGGATTTGTATTTCGATGTCAGCGCCAGCTCTGTTGCCTTTTCCTCCAGCGCGCGCCGGGCCTGCTCGATCTCCTGGTTTTTCGCCTCGACTTCGACGTTGCGCTCCTCCAGCTGCTGCGCCTTCTGCCCGAGCTGCTCGTTGGTCTGCTGCAGCTCGCGCTGCTGCGTCTGAAGCTCGGCGGCGAGCTGCTGGGACTGCTTGAGCAGGCCTTCGGTCTGCATGGTCGCTTCGATCGAGTTGAGGACGATGCCGATCGATGTCGTCAGCTGATCGAGGAACGACAGCTGCAGCTCGGTGAATTCGCCTGCGGAGGCAAGCTCGATCACCGCCTTCACCTGGCCTTCGAAATGCACCGGCAGAACGATGGCGCTTCTCGGCAGAGTCGTGAACACGCCGGAGCTTATCGGAACGACGTTGTCGGGAAGGTCGGTGACCAGGATGCGGCGGGCGTCGCTGGCGCACTGGCCGACAAGTCCCTGGCCGAATTCGAGCCGGGCCGGGTGCGCCGCCTCGCCCCCTTTGGCGTAGACGGAAAGCAGTGACAGGACCGGCTGCCGCTCGTCGGCATCCACCTGGTAGATGACCCCCTGATGGGCGCCGACCAGCGGCGCCAGCTCCGACAGCAGCATCTTGCCGACCAGCGTCAGGTCGCGCTGTCCCTGCAGCATATTGGTGAAGCGCGCCAGGTTGGTCTTCAGCCAGTCCTGCTCGGTGTTGCGCTCGGTGGTGAGCCTGAGGTTGTCGATCATCGTGTTGATGTTGTCCTTGAGCTCGGCCACTTCGCCGCGCGCATCGACCTTGATCGAGCGCGTCAGGTCACCCTTGGTGACGGCGGTCGCCACCTCGGCGATGGCACGCACCTGCGTCGTCAGGTTGGCGGCAAGCAGGTTGACGTTGCCGGTCAAGTCCTTCCAGGTCCCCGCAGTACCCGGAACATTCGCCTGACCACCGAGGCGGCCTTCCACGCCCACCTCACGCGCAACCGTGGTCACCTGATCGGCAAAGGTTGCGAGCGTGTTGGTCATGTTGTTGATGGTCTCGGCAAGGGCGGCCACCTCACCCTTCGACGCGACGGTGAGATTTTGCTTGAGGTCGCCGTTCGCGACCGCCGTCACCACCTTGACGATGCCGCGGACCTGCTCGGTCAGGTTGGCGGCCATGACGTTGACGGTGTCGGTCAGATCCTTCCAGGTGCCGGCGACACCCGGCACCTGCGCCTGGCCGCCTAGCTTGCCTTCGGTGCCTACCTCGCGGGCGACGCGCGTCACTTCGCCGGCAAAGGCGTTGAGCTGGTCCACCATCGTATTGATGGTGTTCTTCAGTTCGAGGATTTCCCCCTTCACATCGACGGTGATCTTGCGCGACAGGTCGCCGCGCGCCACGGCCGTCGTCACTTCGGCAATGTTTCGAACCTGGGTCGTCAGATTGGCAGCAAGCAGGTTGACGTTATCGGTCAGGTCCTTCCAGGTGCCAGCGACACCGGGAACGACGGCCTGGCCGCCGAGCCTGCCATCGGTGCCGACTTCGCGGGCAACACGCGTCACTTCGCCGGCAAAGGAGCGAAGCTGATCGACCATGGTATTCAAAGTATCCTTCAAGAGCAGGATTTCGCCGCGCACGTCGACCGTGATCTTGCGCGACAGGTCGCCATTGGCGATGGCGGTGGCGACCTCGGCGATGTTGCGCACCTGCGCCGTCAGGTTGCCGGCCATGGAGTTGACGCTGTCGGTCAGGTCCTTCCAGGTGCCGGCAACACCGGAGACCTGCGCCTGGCCGCCGAGCTTGCCTTCGGTGCCGACTTCGCGGGCGACGCGCGTCACTTCGCCGGCGAAGGCATTGAGCTGGTCCACCATCGTGTTGATGGTGTTCTTCAGTTCCAGGATTTCTCCCTTCACGTCGACGGTGATCTTGCGCGACAGGTCGCCGCGCGCCACGGCGGTCGTCACTTCGGCGATGTTTCTGACCTGACCGGTGAGGTTGGAGGCCATGGAGTTGACGTTTTCGGTGAGGTCCTTCCATGTGCCTGCAACACCCGGCACCTGCGCCTGGCCGCCGAGCTTGCCCTCGGTGCCGACTTCGCGCGCCACGCGCGTCACTTCGGAAGCGAAGCGGTTCAGCTGATCGACCATGGTGTTCAGCGTTTCCTTGAGCTCGAGGATTTCGCCCGAGACCGACACGGTGATCTTCTTCGACAGGTCGCCATTGGCAATCGCAGTCGAGACTTCGGCGATGTTGCGCACCTGTGCCGTCAGATTGCCCGCCATGGAATTGACGCTGTCGGTCAGGTCCTTCCAGGTGCCGGCGACGCCGAGCACGTTCGCCTGGCCGCCGAGCCGCCCTTCCGTACCCACCTCGCGCGCCACACGCGTCACCTCGCCGGCAAAGCCGTTGAGCTGATCGACCATCGTGTTGATGGTCTCCTTCAGTTCGAGGATTTCGCCCGATACCGTCACCGTGATCTTTTTGGAAAGGTCTCCCTGGGCGACGGCAGTCGCGACTTCGGCGATGTTGCGCACCTGCCCGGTCAGGTTGGAGGCCATGGAATTGACGCTGTCGGTCAGATCCTTCCAGGTGCCGGCGACGCCGCGCACATTGGCCTGGCCGCCAAGCCGTCCTTCCGTGCCCACTTCGCGGGCGACGCGCGTCACTTCCGAGGCGAAGGCGTTCAGCTGGTCCACCATCGTATTGATGGTTTCCTTCAATTCGAGGATCTCGCCCTTCACGTCAACGGTAATCTTCTTCGACAGGTCGCCATTGGCGATGGCAGTCGAGACTTCGGCGATATTGCGGACCTGCGCCGTCAGGTTGCCGGCCATGGAGTTGACGTTTTCGGTTAGATCCTTCCAGGTGCCGGCAACACCGCGCACATTGGCCTGGCCGCCAAGCCGGCCCTCGGTACCGACTTCGCGGGCCACACGGGTCACTTCCGAAGCAAAGGCGTTGAGCTGATCGACCATCGTATTGATCGTCTCCTTCAGCTCGAGGATTTCCCCCGACACCGTCACGGTGATCTTCTTCGACAGGTCGCCGTTGGCGATCGCAGTCGAGACTTCGGCGATGTTGCGCACCTGTGCGGTGAGGTTCGAGGCCATGGAATTGACGTTGTCGGTGAGGTCCTTCCAGGTGCCGGCGACGCCTGGCACCTGCGCTTGGCCGCCGAGGCGGCCCTCCGTGCCGACTTCACGCGCCACGCGCGTCACCTCGCCGGCAAAGCCGTTCAGCTGGTCGACCATCGTGTTGATGGTCTCCTTCAGCTCAAGGATTTCACCGGAGACGTCGACGGTGATCTTGCGCGACAGGTCGCCGCGCGCCACGGCCGTGGTCACCTGGGCGATGTTACGGACCTGCGCCGTCAGGTTACCGCACATGGCGTTGACGGAATCGGTCAGATCCTTCCAGGTGCCGGCCACCCCGGGCACCAGCGCCTGTCCGCCGAGCTTGCCTTCGGTGCCGACCTCGCGGGCGACACGCGTCACTTCCGAGGCGAAGGACCTGAGCTGGTCGACCATAGTGTTGATCGCTTCCTTGAGCTGCAGGATCTCGCCGCGCACGTCGACGGTGATCTTCTTGGAAAGATCGCCATTCGCAACGGCGATCGTCACTTCGGCGATATTGCGCACCTGCGCCGTCAGGTTCGACGCCATCGAGTTCACGCTTTCGGTGAGATCCTTCCAGACGCCCGTCACCTCCGGCACCTGTGCCTGGCCGCCGAGTTTTCCGTCCGTGCCGACCTCGCGCGCGACGCGCGTCACTTCCGAGGTGAAGACGCTCAGCTGCTTGATCATCGTATTGACGATATCGGCCGATCGGAGGAATTCGCCTTTGAGCGGCCGCCCGTCGACATCCAGCGGCACGGTCTGCAAGAGATCTCCCTTGGCGACCGCGGTGATCGTGCGCGTGACGGCGGTCGTCGGCCATAGGAGATCGTCGATCAGACCGTTGATCGATCCTTCCATTTCGGACCAGGAGCCGTCCGACAGGCCGAAGCGTACGCGCGTGCTCGTTCGCCCGTCCCGGCCGACCACCTGTCCGACATGCTCGAGCTGCCGGGCCATGCGCTGATTGGCGGCGATGATGTCGTTGAGGGCATCGGCGACCTTGCCCGTGAGACCTGTCAGGTCGGACCGCATCCGTACGGAAAAGTCGCCGCGCCTAACCGCGACAAGGACTTCCAGAAGCGCGCTGGCGTCGTCGAACGCCATCGTTTTGTGGTCATGCCCATTGAGGCTGTCTACCGCAACGCTGTCGCGCGCGAATTCGCTGGATTGGTTGCTCACGAAAATCCCCCTCTTCGACGATCGGTAATTTAGTGCTCAACTCAGAAAATGGTATGGGCCGTCCCGCGTCCATCTTAACATGATTCACCGCTCAAAATGAGCCTGATAGTTGCAAACATCGGAAATGCTCGCCGGAAACCGTCTCGGTGGAATTTGTGGTTTTTCGTGCGCGGAACACTTTGCTGCCGGCTGTCGTTACCGTCCTGAAATGGAGAGCGACATGTCGAACGTCTCAAGGACAGGCAAGGAAGAGATCAACAACGCGACCAGCCCGACCACTTTCGGAAAGTCGGTCGAGAGCCAGGCGCAAATCGATGACGCCGCTGCGCAAGCGTCGCCCGATGCCGGCGGCGAGATGCTCAACATCTACCGGTTGGAGCCGATCGCAGCATCCGACGATCCGAGATGGGACAATTCCCCCGGACACGGCATCGTCGTCGTCGCCGCCAGAACGGCCGGTGACGCAAGGATCGTCGCCGCGGCTCGTGAGCTCGATTTCATGGAAGTGGATGCGGCTCCCGCCGAGGATGTGACGACGGTCAATGCCAGCGCCTTTCGGGACGACAAGCTTTACACCGTCATCGAGATCGACCGGAACAGGGGCGATGTCACGCGAGGGATCCTCGACGGCGCCGTCGCCGTCGATACGATCCGGGCGGTCGAATCGGACTGATGTAGCAATGCTGCGGCGCTATCGGCGATGCGCCTGAGCGCCATCGTCGCAGATCCCCTCGTTTCCCTGGAGTTCTCATGAATACGGCCAACCTCCAGCTCAAGGGCCTGATCATGGCGATGGCGTCGATATGTGATGCGATCGTCGAGAAGGAACTGCTTACCAGCGGGGAACTGAATGCCGCGCTCTCGAAAGCCAAGAAGGCAGTCGACGAAGATGACGACCATGAACTGTCGGACGCCAACCGCGCCGCGATCCTGTTCCCCATCCGTGTGCTGCAGCTCGCCGAAGAGGCAGGCAGGAGAGGCGAACGGTTGACATTTTCGGACTATGCCAAGCTCGTGGGAAAGCTGAACTGAGCATGTTCGAAGGCTTTACCCTGGATGCTATCGACATCGGAGCGGGTTCGCTTCGGGCACCTCCCCTTGGTTGACTTCATACCATCAACTGCTGTATAAATACCTTGTCAACCTAGGAGCCGCTCGATGGTCCGCCACGTATCCGGTCCCGTCACAGTGCAGGAAGAGCCGAATTCCATCAGGACCGCGTTTCTGCGACGCGCGACATCGGCGCTGGAGCGCATTTCGGCGAATGTGCAGGCAAAGGACCTGGCCGATGCGCTTTCAGCCCCGACCGATGCCGGATCGTTGGCGCAGCTTCTCAGCCGCTCGGATATGGTGGGCGCGGCGATAAACGATCTCGATCCGCTTGTTCCGGCGCTGGCTCGCAACGTCGAGCATCGGCAAAATCTCATCGAACGGGCCGGCGGGACGATGTCGGCCGAGGACGCCGGACGGATCCTCGGCATCAGCAGACAGGCCGTCGACAAGAGGCGGCGAGCCGGCACGCTGCTTGCCGTACGCGAAGGCAGCGACTGGCGCTATCCGCTCTGCCAGCTGGATCAAGGTGAGGTGATCGCGGGGATTTCCGACGTCGTACGTGGTTTTGCCGCCGCCGGTCCTTGGATCGCATTGGATTTTCTGCTCGCTTCCGATACGGCTCTCGGTGGTCGGACAGCCTTGCAGGCGCTCCGCGACGGCGATCGCGAAGCAGTCCGGCGTCTGATTCGGATTGAAACCTCCGACGGCTTTGCCTGATGCCGGCAAATGCAGGCAGAGGGCCGTCGGGAGCTGCACTGCCCCCGTCCCCTTGGCTCGCCCATTCGCCATTGCCGATCGACCTCATTGCGGCCGGGCAGGTTCTCCATAAGGTTCATCAGACGCATCTCGATCCCATCTTCTTTGGACCCGGCCCCGGGATTGCCCCCACCAATCGTTTCGACAGCGCACGCGGACGTTTCGGAATTCTCTATGTCGGGATGAGCCGCAGGGGAGCGCTTGCGGAAACGATCCTGCGGAATCCCCAGCGGTTGATGGTGTCCATGACGGAAATCACCACCCGCGCCATCAGTGAACTCAGCTGTATCAGACCGCTGAGGATCGTGCGCATGCACGGAACCGGCCTGCAGGCACTCGGCACCGATAATGCCATTTCCACCGGCCCTTACGAACCATGCGGCCTTTGGACCGACGCGCTTTGGGACCATGTCGACCAGCCGGACGGTCTCGCCTACCAGTCGCGCCACCATTCGAGCGAGATCTGCCTTGCCCTTTTCGAACGTGACGACATGGCGTTCAACAGAAAGGGCACGCTTCCGCTCTCCGGCATCCTCAAGGAGATTGCCGCGATCCTCGAAGTCTACGGCAAGTCGCTGTCCCCGGTCGGCCCTGTTTAGACGGCGAACGCGGCTGCAGTTCAACGGATGATGGCACGTTGCCCTCGCAGCAATGCGCTGCAATTTTGCGATAAGTTGATTTGTTTGGTCTTGTTTTCTGCCTGTTTGTGAGGCTATACGGCGGCCGGATATACTCACGCACCGGGGAATTTCTTCGTGACCAGCCTTAAATCGCTTCTGGCCGCCTGCGGCCTCTCCGCCATCATCGGCCTTGCCGCAAATCCGTCTTTGGCCGGCTCGACGACCTACCCGCTGACACTGGAAAACTGCGGCGCGCAGGTGACTTTCCAGAAGGCGCCCGAACGGGCGATCGGCCTCGGCCAGAACAGCGCTGAAATTCTGCTGCTGCTCGGCCTTCAGGACAAGATGGCCGGCACGGCCTTCTGGCCGAGCAAGGTCCTGCCGCAGCTCGCAGAAGCCAATGCCAAGGTCAAGCTTCTGACCGTCGAGATGCCGACCTTTGAATCGATGCTCGCCGAAAATCCCGACTTCGTGGCGGTGGCTCTGCCGAGCCTGGTCGGGCCGAACAGCAAGATCGCCAAGCGCGAGGATTTCGACAAGGTGGGTGTCGCGACCTATCTCTCGCCCAGCACCTGCCTCAGCACCAAGGACGTCAAGGACCAGTACGGCAGCCGCGCCGAGCTGTGGAACATGGATCTTCTCTACAGGGAAATCGATGAACTCTCGCAGATCTTCGACGTCGCCGATCGCGGCCAGGCGCTGATCGCCGACTTCAAGGCGCGCGAAGCCAAGCTTCGCTCCAGCGTTTCGAAGGACGGCAAGAACCTTTCCTACATCTTCTGGTTCTCCAGCCCCAGCCCGTCGGCGGACGCCTATCTCGGCGGCAAGAACAGCGCGTCCGGCTTCATCGCCGACCTGCTCGGCGGCCACAACGCGATATCAGCGGAAGCGGAATGGCCGACGCTCGGCTGGGAAGGCATCATCGCCTCCAATCCCGACGTCATCGTCGTCGCCAGTCTCGACCGCAACCGCTGGGAGCTCGACAAGCCGGAGGCCAAGATCAATTTCCTGAACACCGATCCGGCCGTCAGCCAGATCCCTGCCGTCAAAAACAAGGCGATCGTGATCATGGACGGCCAGGCCATGAACCCGACCGTCCGCACGGTCTACGGCGCTGAGCAGGTGGCCGGCCAGCTAAAGGCTCTCGGTCTGTTGAAGTGACGGAAGCGGGCCGTATCTTCCGGCAACTGGGAGCCATCCTCGCACTGCTCCTCGCCTCTTTCTGCCTCATCGCTATCGCCATTGGCGTCAGCGTCGGGATCGGCGACCTGCCGATCCCGCTTGCAACCACGTTTTCGGCCGTCACCAACCGGCTGGGATGGACCGCGGTCGAACTGAACCGCATCCATGAGACCGTCATCTGGGATTATCGTCTCAGCCGGGCGCTCGTTGCCGCCTTCTGCGGCGCGGGCCTTGCGCTGTCGGGCGCGATCATGCAGTCGCTGCTGCGCAATCCGCTTGCCGAGCCCTATGTGCTCGGCATCTCCGCCGGCGCCTCTACCGGCGCCGTCGCGATTGTCATCCTAGGGATCGGCTCGGGCGCGGTGTCGCTCTCGGCCGGCGCATTCGCCGGCGCTTTCGCAGCCTTCTTCTTCGTGGCGCTGCTCTCGAACGGCACGCGCGGCGGCGCGGATCGCACCATCCTTGCCGGCGTCGCCGCATCGCAGCTCTTCAACGCCTCGACCTCCTACATCGTCACCACCTCGGCCAATGCGCAGCAGGCCCGCGACGTCATGTTCTGGCTGCTCGGCAGTTTCGGCGGCGTGCGCTGGCCGGAATTCGCGCTGGTCTCGATCATCGTCGGCATCGGCCTCGTCGGCTGCCTGTTTTACGCCCGCGTGCTCGACGCCTTCGCCTTCGGCGACGAGGCGGCATCCTCGCTCGGCGTCAATGTCGGCCGTGCGCGGATGGTGCTCTTCGCGCTGACGGCGATGATGACGGCCACAATCGTCAGCATGGTGGGGTCGATCGGCTTCGTCGGCCTTGTCGTGCCGCATGTCGCCCGCTTTGTCGTCGGGCCGCTGCATGTCCGCCTGCTGCCGGCCTGCGCTATAGCAGGGGCGATCTTCATGGTGCTCGCCGACATCGCCGCGCGCGCCCTCATTCCGAACCAGATCCTGCCGATCGGGGTCGTCACGGCCCTGGTGGGTGTCCCGTTCTTCTCGATCATCCTCTACCGGTTCCAGCGCGCATCATGAGCATCAAGGCCGACAACCTCATCTGGAAAATTGGCAGGAAGACCATTCTCGATGGCGTTTCCATGGAGGCGCAGCCCGGCCGGATGCTTGGTCTGCTCGGACCGAACGGCTCGGGCAAAACCTCGCTGCTGCGGCTTCTGGCCGGCCTGAAGCGGCCGCATTCCGGCCGCGTCACGCTCGACCGCAGCGATATCGGCACGATCAGCCGCCGCTCGATTGCCCGGCGGATCGCCTTCGTCGAGCAGCATGCGACGACGAATGCCAATCTGAAGGTGGTCGACGTCGTCAAGCTCGGAAGGTTTCCGCACCGATCGATGTTCTCGGGCTGGACGGGGGCCGACGAAGAGGCGGTGGAAGAGGCGCTGGCGCGCGCCGGCATGGCGGAGAAGCGCGACGACCGCTGGCAGAGCCTGTCGGGCGGCGAAAAGCAGCGCACCCATATCGCAAGGGCGCTCGCCCAGTCGCCCCAGGAACTGATCCTCGACGAGCCGACAAACCATCTCGATATCCAGCACCAGATCGGCCTGATGCGGCTCGTCTCCGGCCTGCCGATTACCAGCATCGTCGCCCTGCACGATCTCAACCATGCCGCCATGTTCTGCGACCAGCTGATCATCATGCAGCATGGCAGGATCGTCGCCTCCGGCGCGCCGCAGGACGTGTTGAGCGAGGATCTTTTAAGGAATGTCTTCTCCGTCGAGGCCCGTATCGAAACCTCTCCCTATCATTCGCGCCCGCATATCCATTATCTCAGGTGACGGTGAAACCGCCACCGAGATGACCGTTCCGCGGCCGCGCGGGTCAGGGCGACGGCCCCTGCAGAAAAATCGTCGATAGCGGCGGCAGCGTCAGGGACAGGGAGACGGGCCTGCCATGGGCGGGCACGGGTTCGGTCGACACCGCGCCGTTAACCAGGCCCGAGCCTCCATATTCCCGCGCATCCGTCGTCATCCGCTCGATCCACACACCGTCACTGGGCACACCGATCCTGTAGCCGTAACGCGGCACCGGCGTGAAATTTGACATGACCAGCACCGACGAAGCGCGGTCGGGCGCATAACGGAGCATGCCGAGGACGGAATTGACGGCGTCGTCGGCTGCCGCCCATTCAAAACCCTCGGAATGAAAGTCGCCGAACTGCAATGCCGGCTCGTCCCCGTAAAGGCCGTTCAGATCCTTCACCAGCCGCTGGATCCCCACATGCTGAGGCTGGTCCAGCACATCCCAGGTCACCGACCCGTCGTGATTCCACTCGCTCGGCTGAGCGATTTCGCTCCCCATGAACAAAAGCTTCTTGCCGGGATGGCCCCACATGAAGGCGAGATAGCTGCGCAGATTGGCGAATTTCTGCCATTCGTCGCCCGGCATCTTCGTCAGCAGCGAGCCCTTTCCGTAGACGACCTCGTCATGTGAAATCGGCAGAATGAAGCGCTCGGAATAGGCATAGATCATGCCGAAGGTCATCGTGCCATGGGCGTAACTCCGGTAAATCGGATCCTGCTCGATGTAGCTCAGGCTGTCATGCATCCAGCCCATGTTCCACTTGATGTCGAAGCCCAGCCCCCCTTGCTCCGGCGGCTTCGTCACCCCGGGCCAGGCCGTCGATTCCTCGGCGATCGTCATCGCGTGCGGGCAGCGCTCGTGAATGATGCTGTTCAGATGCTTGAAGAATTCGACCGCTTCCAGATTCTCGCGACCGCCATATTGGTTGGGAATCCATTCGCCCTCGTTGCGGCTGTAGTCGCGGTAGAGCATCGAGGCAACGGCGTCGACCCGCAAACCGTCGATATGGTAGCGCTCCAGCCATTCCAGCGCGCTGGCGATCAGGAAGCCCTTCACCTCGTTGCGGCCGAGATTGTAGATCAGCGTGTTCCAGTCGCGGTGAAAGCCTTCGCGCGAATCTTCGTGCTCGTAGAGCGCGCTGCCATCGAAGCGGGCAAGCCCCCAGACGTCTGTGGGAAAATGGGCCGGCACCCAGTCGAGGATGACGCCGATCCCGGCGCCATGGCACCGGTCGACGAAATAGGCGAAATCCTCAGGCGTCCCATATCGGCCGGTCGGAGCGAAGAGACCGAGCGGCTGATAACCCCAGGACCCGCCGAACGGATGCTCCATGATCGGAAGCAGCTCGATATGGGTAAAACCCATGTCGCTGACATAGGGAACGAGCCGCTGGCTGAGTTCGACCCAGTCGAGCGACCTGTTGCCGTCCTTTTGATCACGAAGCCACGAACCGGCGTGCACCTCATAGACGGAGAATGCACCCTCCAGCCTGTCTTGCCGGGACCGGCCTCTCATCCAGCCGTCATCGGTCCATCGAAACGGCGTCGACGATGCGACGATGGACGCGGTGGATGGGGCGGCCTCGCTCGCCCTCGCGACCGGATCGGCCTTCTGCGGCAGGCAGGTCCCCTCAGCATCGACGATCTCGAACTTATATCTCTCGCCGGGAGCCAGCCGCGGAATAAACAGCTCCCAGACACCCGCAGACTGCCTCAGCCGCATCGGGTTTCGCCGCCCATCCCAGGCATTGAAGTCGCCGACGACCGAGACGCGGCGGGCATTCGGAGCCCAGACGGCGAAACGAACACCCGATATCCCGTCGATCGACATGGCTACCGCGCCGAGAGTGCGGCTTAGACTGTAGTGAGTGCCCTCCGATATCAGATGAAGGTCGAGCTCTCCAAGCAGCAGACCGAAACTGTAGGGATCCTCGGTGATCTGGACTGCATCCGGCCATGTGATCCGCAGCCGGTATCCCGTCCTCGAGGCCGCCGTCGCCGCAAACAAGCCGGACGGGTGGGCGATGCTGAAAGGTGCCACCACCCGGCCGCTCGTCGCATCGATGAGATCGACCGCTTCCGCGCCAGGCAGATATATCCGCACGATCGTCATGCCGCCGCTTTCGTGGGGACCGAGGATCGAAAACGGATCGCCGTGGCGCCCCTCGATCAAGGCCCATAACGCATCCTGTCCGATGCCCGCCAGGAGTTCCGAGCGCTCAACATTCATGCCTTGACCCCCGCCAGACGCGATACGATTTCGGTAAAGCCGTATAGCGGAATCGGAAGCCATTTCGGCCTGTTGCGGGCCTCATAGGCGATCTCGTAGGCGGCCTTTTCGAGAAGAAAGGCATCGAGAACCTTTCGTCTTTGATTGGCTGGCATGTCAAGCTCCTTCGATACGGAGACGGCTCGCGAATAGGCATCAAGAAAGGCTGCCTCGGCATGGCGCCCGAAGCGGGCGATCGCCTCGCGCCGGACTTCGTTCTCATGTTCGATGACCGCATCGTTATCGAGCTGGGCGGTGGCCACGAGGTAGCTCAGCGACCTCAAAAGCCCGGCGACATCGCGCAGCGGGTTCGTCTTGGCGCGGCGTTCGGTCAAGTTTTTCGCAGGCTCGCCTTCGAAGTCGATGATGACGGCATCGCCTTCGCTGACGAGGATCTGGCCAAGATGGAAATCGCCATGCGTGCGCGTCATCAGCGTATGGCGGGCGCTCTCCGCCAGCGTCGCGGCGAGCTCGACGAGTTCGGAGCGACGCTCGAGAAGCGGTGCCGCAAGCAGGTCGATCGCGGGATCGGCATTCTCCGCGCGCTCGTCAAGCTTCGACAGGGCATAGGCCACCTCGCCGGCAACGGCCTTCTTCATCGCTTCGACCTCACTGTCGCCTGATACCACCGGGCTGAAGGCCTCGTCCCCGGTCTCCCCGGCAAGCACCACATGCAGCTCGCCGAGCCTGAGGCCGACCATAGCAACGAAGCTGATCAGCGGCTGGAAGACGTCATCGCCCGGTTGGACGGCCGGATCGTTCAGCACGAGTTCGTCAGCGCCGCGGCGCAGATTGTTCAGCATCCAGTTCCAGGCATCGCCTTGATTGCGAATGGCGCCCTGGACGATGATCAATGTCGAACGGCGTCCGCTGGAATCGGTGTGTGCGACTTCGCCGAGCAAGGGTGCGGTGTGCTCGTAGCCGGCGCGGGTGAGAAAGCGCGTCATCTCGACCTCTGGATGAATACCGGGAAAGATGTGCCTGATCAGTTTGATCATCGCGAGATCGCCGACGATCAGCGAGCTGTTGGACTGCTCGGCCGAGAGCCAATGGACCGGAAGGTCGTCGGTGACTGCGAGGCGATCGAGCCGCTCCGTGCCGAGAAATTCGAGAGTGCCGGTACGGCCGGTGATGCGCGAGCGGTCGCCAAGTCCGCGCAGGATGCCGCGCGCCATCGCCTCCACGGCAAATCCGTCCGTGAGGAAACCGACGCGCCTGCCCTGGCGAATCCGTCCGAGCGCCAGCTGCTGGGTCAGCACAGAGGGTTGCGCATCGTCCCAGGCGACCGCCAGTGGCAGCTGGTAGGATTCGCTGTGGTTCGGCAGCACGGCTTCCAATTCGCCGAGAACGATGCCGTCGGCAAACGGGATCGGCGTTGCAGAGATCAGACGTGCCGCCTGAAGCGCCTGGTCCTTCGCCCCGAACCACCGCCGTTTCGCGAGATAGGCCGGCAGGATTTCGGTGCTGAGGACGCGCCCAAGCTTGGGTTCATCGACAAGATCGAGCAGGCCGCGGCGGATGACCATCGTCACCAGATCGGGAAGCTGCTCCGGCGGCGCGGTGCGCCATGCCGGCGGGTCGGCATCGGCCTCCAGCTGGAACCAGAAGAAGCCGTAGGGCGGCAATGTCAGCAGATAGGTCAGCTGGCCGATCGGC
This sequence comes from Rhizobium acaciae, assembly GCF_025941625.1. Lineage (NCBI taxonomy): Bacteria > Pseudomonadati > Pseudomonadota > Alphaproteobacteria > Hyphomicrobiales > Rhizobiaceae > Rhizobium > Rhizobium acaciae. The sequence goes on along the minus strand of NZ_JAPCZO010000009.1, from coordinate 157,513 downwards.
GGAAAGGGCGACATGCCGGTCAATTCGATGGGTACACGGCCCTCGAAGCTCGACAGGTCGAGTTCGACGGCCTGGGGCAGCCGCGAGAGGTTTGCGACGCAAAGCAGGGTCTCGCCTTCATATTCCCTGAGATAGGCAAGGATCTTGCGATTCTCCGGTGAGAGGAAACGCAGCGAACCACGCCCGAAAGCCGGATGCCTGCCGCGCAGCGCCAGCATCTTGCGCGTCCAGTTGAGCAGCGAATGCGCATCCGTGCTCTGCGCCTCGACGTTGACGGCCTCGAAACCGTAGAGCGGGTCGGCGACCGGCGGCAGGACGAGACGCGCCGGGTCTACCCTGGAGAAGCCGCCATTGCGGTCCGGAGACCATTGCATCGGCGTCCTCACCCCGTCCCGGTCGCCGAGATAGATATTGTCGCCCATGCCGATCTCGTCGCCGTAATAGATAACCGGCGTTCCCGGCATCGAGAGAAGAAGCGCGTTCATCAGCTCGATCCGCCGGCGGTCGCGCTCCATCAACGGCGCTAAGCGCCGCCTTATGCCGAGATTGATGCGGGCACGCTTGTCGGATGCATAGGTCTCCCAGAGATAGTCCCGCTCGGCGTCGGTCACCATTTCAAGCGTCAGCTCGTCGTGGTTGCGAAGGAAGATCGCCCATTGGCAGTTGTCTGGAATCTCCGGCGTCTGGCGCAGGATATCGGTGATCGGAAACCGGTCCTCCTTGGCGATCGCCATATACATGCGCGGCATCAGTGGGAAGTGGAAGGCCATGTGGCATTCGTCGCCGTCTCCGAAATATTCGCGTGTGTCCTCCGGCCATTGATTGGCCTCGGCAAGCAGCATTACGCCGGGATGAGTGGCATCGAGCGCGGCACGTATGCGTTTGAGGATCGCGTGGGTTTCCGGCAGGTTTTCGTTGATCGTCCCCTCGCGTTCGACGAGGTAGGGGATCGCGTCGAGACGAAAACCGTCGATGCCGGTTTCCAGCCAGAAGCGCATCACCCTCAGCAATTCCTCCATGACAAGGGGGCTATCGAAATTGAGGTCGGGTTGATGGGAATAGAAACGGTGCCAGTAATAGGCGCCGGCGACCGCGTCCCATGTCCAGTTGGATTTTTCCGTGTCGATGAAAATGATGCGCGTTTCCGGAAATTTCTGATCGGTGTCAGACCAGACGTAGAAGTCGCGCTCTGCCGATCCTGCCGGCGCTTGGCGCGCGCGCTGGAACCAGGGATGCTGATCGGAGGTGTGATTGATGACGAGTTCGATGATGACGCGGATATTGCGCTGGTGGGCAGCGTCTACGAAAGCCCGGAAGTCCTCAACTGTCCCGTAATCGGGGCTGACACTGCCATAGTCGGCGATGTCGTAGCCGTCGTCTCGGCGCGGAGAGGGAAAGAAAGGCAAAAGCCAGATGGCATTGACCCCGAGGGCTGCGATGTGATCGAGCTTCTGGTGCAGGCCGGCAAAGTCGCCGACCCCGTCACCATTGGCGTCGTAGAACGACTTGATGTGCAGCTGGTAGATGATCGCATCCTTGTACCAGAGCGGCTGCGGCGCGCTATCTGCATTCATCGTGTCCATTCATGCCTCCCTTGAGCGAATACGCCAGATCGCATAGGGCAGGACCTCAGGATTGAGACTGATGCTCTGCCATTTGCCGGTCCATTTGAAACGATGCCCGCCGATCAGATCTTCGGCATCCAGCGTGCCGCCGTCGCCCAGCGACCAGTGCCAGAGCGGCAGCTCGACGTCGCTCTGCTGGAAATTATGAGGGTCGAGGCTGATGGCGATAAGCAGGACGTTGTCGCGGGCACGGCTCGCCTTCGCGAAAAACAGGATATTGTCATTTCGCGCATTCAGCAGCGTCAGCCCGAGATGCGAATGCAGCGCGGTGTTTTCGTTCCGGATGCGATTGAGCGTCCTGATTTCGGCAATGATATTGCCCGGCCGGTCGTAGTCCCAGGCGCGGATTTCGTATTTCTCGCTATCGGCATATTCCTTGCGCTTGGCATCGGGACGCCCCTCGCAAAGTTCGAAACCGTTATAAACGCCCCACAATCCCGAAAGGGTGGCGGCAAGTGCTGCGCGGATCAGGAAGGCAGGGCGCGGCGCGTTCTGAAGAAAATCCGGATTGATATCATGGGTGTTGACGAAGAAATGCGGGCGGAAGAATTCCTTCGGCGCAGTCTCCGTCAGCTCCCGCATATATTGCTCGAGCTCCCACTTGGCATTGCGCCAGGTGAAGTAGGTATAGGACTGGGAGAAGCCGATCTTTGCCAGCCGGTACATGACCTTCGGCTTGGTGAAGGCTTCCGAGAGGAAGACGACATCGGGATGACGAGCCCTGATATCGCCGATCAGCCATTCCCAGAACGGAAAGGGCTTTGTGTGCGGATTGTCGACGCGAAACAGCTTGACGCCCTGGTCCACCCAAAGCTGGACGACATCCCTGAGCTCCACCCATAACGAAGGCAGCGCATCTCTGGTGTAGAAATCGACGTTGACGATGTCCTCGTATTTCTTCGGCGGGTTTTCGGCATATTTGATCGTGCCGTCGGGACGCCAGTCGAACCAGCCGGGATGCTCCTTCAGCCAGGGGTGATCCGGCGACGCCTGGATCGCGAGGTCGAGAGCAATCTCCAGGCCATGCCGGCCTGCCTCCTCGACCAGCCGGCGAAAATCCTCGAACTCGCCGAGCTCGGGATGGATGGCGTCGTGGCCGCCGTCCTCGGAGCCGATGGCATAGGGACTTCCAGGGTCATCAGGCCCGGCTTTCAGGCTGTTGTTGCGACCTTTCCGGTTGGTCGAGCCGATCGGATGAATCGGTGGGAAATAGAGCACATCGAAGCCCATGTCGCGGATGGCGGGCAATCGCGGAATGACGTCGTCGAAGGTGCCGTGCCGGTCCGGATCGCCGCTCTGCGAGCGCGGGAAGATCTGGTACCAGCTGGCAAAGGCAGCCTCCTTGCGTTCGGCATCGACGGCGCTTGCCGTCGAGCGAAGCCGAAACGGCCGCCTGTCCGCCTTGTTCATCAATTCCGATGTTCCGGCATCGAGCAGAATTGCCGTGCGCTCGGCATCGGAAGCTCTTTCGAGGCTGCTGACGAGGGCCTTCAAGTCGGCGCCGAGCGCGGCACCTGCATGCGTCTCAGCCGAACGAACCAGGTTCAACCCCTCCTGCAGCTCGAGCTTCAGGTCCAGCCGGGCATCGTTCTTCTTCGTCAGCTCGTAGCGAAAGATCGCAAACGGGTTCTTCCATGCCTCGACGGCAAATTCATAACGTCCAATGCGCTCCAGCAGGAATTCCGCGCGCCAGCGGTCGTTTTCGACCAGCTGCATCTCCGCCTCGTTCCAATCCGGCGCATCGAGCGGCCGCCAGAGCAGGACCGCGGCGATCGGATCGTGGCCGTCGGCGAATATATCGGCCTCGACGGTGAGGATGTCGCCGACCACCCGCTTGACGGGAAAGCGCCCATCATCGACCCGCGGGATGATGTTTTCGATGGCGAGCCGCGGCGAAGCAACCGCTTGCTCGATATCGAGGATCGGCCGGGATGTAATCGGCGCCGGCGCCTTGCCTTCGACCACCAGGGTCTCCCCTGCCCGCAGCCGCAGAGCCGTGCCGTCGGCTGCGGCGGGCAGAAAACCGGAGGCTGCTTCGCGCAGTGCGGTCACTGGAGCGAGTGCACTTGTTCGAAGGTCCCTGTTGAGCAGGATGAATCGCACATTCTCGGCGCTACGAAGGTCTTCCGCCGCCGATTGTAGCAGTGCTGAGACCGGTCCGTTGGCGTTGCGGATGAGCCGAAGCGATGAGGCCGGCGCATGGGGTTTCTTGCCGATCTCGGTGTTCGCAAGGCGAATTTCGGAGGAGATATCGAAAGCGAGATCATGGCGGAGCCCCCGCAAACCCGTTCCATTCCCATGGGTCGGATCGAGTGGTGTGGCGGCGCCATATTCGAAGCCCATCGGAACCATCATGCCGCCGCCCAGCGAGGCGGCAAGGCGCAGCGCCCTAATGGCGCGCCGTTCGAGAATTTCGCGGCTCTCGGTTCCGTGCGCGATCCGCCTGGCGAATGGCGGCTCGGGAAAAGCGATCTGCCAGCCAAGCTGCTTCTGGATGCGGTGTTCTTCGATGAACCATCTCTCGTCAAAATCCCACCAGGCCATCGATGAAAAACATCCATCGAAGCCTGTATTCTTGACCGCGTCCCTCACGCCGAAATCAGTGCCGGGCGTCCAGGCGAGGAATTGCGCGTCCGCCTTCTCGCGCACTGCGGCAATCAACGATTTGAAAGCCGCCGGCGCAATGCGATCGATCCCGAGCGCCCGATAGCCGGCGAGGCCGAGACCGGCCAGCCCTCGCAGCCGTTCGGTCCATTCTTCCAACAGCTGGGATCGAGACTCCGCCTCCATCGCGGTCATCGGTTCCGCCGGGTCCAAAGGCGAGCGTCTCGGATCGACAGGGCGAAAGCCCGCCTTGGGATCCCGGGCCTTGCCGTCGAGCATCAGGTCCATCATCAGGGCGATGCCGCTCTTGCGGGCGGCCTCCGCCAGACGCCCCACCCCATCCTCGACGGAGTTTCCAAGCGACAGTTGAGGATCGAGGCGGGCCAGATCCTGGGAGGCAAAGATACTGCGCTCCCCGCCCCGATCGAAGAGAGGTGCCGTCAGTACGCGATCGAAACCGGTATCCGCAGCATGGTCGAAAACCTCGCGCCACGCATCGATACCCTGAAGAAGGAGTGGATTGACATAATAGATCCGGGGTGGGGTGCTCAACACACCCTGGTTTGGAGAGAATGACATCGGCCGCCGCTCGAGTTTGATTTGAAGGCAAACTTCCGTTGGCCGCGGTTGTTCCACTGAAACTGCCAATTTGCGATGCGCAGGCATCGTCGGCCGCACTGGCGCAGGATCGATGGGACGCGCTCCGTTCGCGCATCAAAGGCCCTGGATTCCGCAGACGGACCTTGAAGTTTCGTGCCGTATTTGGATAGTCTTCCGCTTCCCGGGAGGTGACCCATTTGGCTGCTGACTGCGCACCATTGCTTCGATCGATACGCCTTAGCGCCGCCCTGTCTGCTTGCGCACTGTGCCTCGCCTCCTGGAGCATCGAGACCGATCGCTCCACGAGGGACACGCATGAAGACGCTGGTTCCCCGATGTGCGGTTCCGCTCCAAACACCGTGGACGCCGAAGAGCTATGGCCGCTCGAAACCGAGCGTGATGGTCATATGCACGGCCGCGGTGCCGAACATCGTGATGAGACGTTGGGATGTACATGTTCCGGTAGAGCGGAAGCCAAATCAGACGGGGAGCACCGCCCCGTTCTGAAAGAGCAGGCGCCCGAACGGGACTTGATGTATCCGAATGAATCACTGCGATTGCAATAAAGGCGACCAGACGTGAATCCATCGGTGGAATTGTGTTCATATCCCGAACTCGATGATCGAATCGTGATCGTCAGGGCGGGGGACGAAGTTGATGCCGTGTTCGTCCGGACCGAGAGGTTCAATGTCCTGATCGATACGCTCGGCACGCCCGAACTCTGCATGGCGGCGCTCGAACTGCTCGAGGCACAGACGAACGCTCGTCCGCTGATCGTCATCAATTCGCATATGGATTGGGATCATTTCTGGGGGAATACCGCCATTGCGGGGCGCGCTCCGATTATCGCGCATGCCGCCGCGCTCGACCGCTTAGGCGACCCTTCCGCACAGGAGGTCCTGAGGGACAAGGCGAGCCAGGAGCTGCGGTTTCGGAACGTCGACCTCATCGGTCCCGATATTACGTTCTCGGGCTCGATGACCCTCAACGGCGGCGATCTGACGCTGGAACTCATTCATACACCGGGACACACGCCCGACCATATCGCAGTATGGATTCCCGAACTCCGCATCTGCCTGGCCGTCGACGCGGTGGAATATCCCGTCCCCGAAGTCTGGAGCAAAAATGCAGGCGACCTTCGCTTAATCCGCTCCTCGCTCAAGCGGATACGTGACCTCAATGCAAGACTGGTTATCCCTGCGCACGGCCGGACGTACTCTCCTTCGGCGGTGGATGACAACCTCGCCTATTTCCAAGCCCTGGCCGATCGTGTCGGCAGTTTGAGCGAGAGCCAGCTGGCCGATCCGCAACTCGGCGGTTCAAGCGGCCTGCGGCTTGAAGACTTTGTCCCCATCCCCGACGGAATGCCTTCCGACGTCGTGGCGTTCTACCGGAACTGCCATGAGACAAACCTTGGCGCCACGGTTCAGGCCCATATCGAAAAACTGAATTCGCATAAAGAACGTCTGGAGGCCGGAACGTGAAATTGTTGGAGGGCGGACGAACCGGGCAGATCTGGCAGGACGGCAATACTGTCGTACGGCCTTCCGGCGCATGGACGCCAACGGTGCACCGGTTTTTGCGCCATCTCAGGAGCAGAGGCTTTCCGGGATCGCCGGATCCCATCGAAATAACCGGAAACCAGGAAGTCGTCAGTTATGTCACCGGGCGCGTCTGCGAAGACCTGAGCGACCAATTTGTCGGATCCGAGCGCATGCTGCTTTCCGCCGCCAGGCTTCTGCGCGATTTTCACTCGGCATCTCAAGGGTTTCTCGAATCGGATCGCGAGATCCAGACATGGATGCTGCCGCAGCGGGAACCGTGCGAGATCATATGCCACGGCGACTATGCGCCCTACAACGTCGCTACGGCAGACCATGAGGCTGTGGGGATCATCGATTTCGATACCGCCCATCCCGCACCGCGCCTATGGGATCTGGCCTATTCGGTTTACCGCTGGGCGCCGCTCTCCGATCCTGCCAATCCGGACGTGACCTTCGGCCTCGACGAACAGCTGCGCCGCGCGGAAATCTTCTGCACGGCATATGGGGCGACGATGGAAGACCGGCTGCAGCTCCCTGAGATGATCTGCAGGCGGCTGCAGGCACTGGTCGATTTCATGCTGGCAAGTGCGGCCGCTGGAGATGAGACCTTCGTGGTGGACGTGGTTGCCGGAGACGCCCAGCTGTATTTGAGCGATATCGGCTATATCAGAAGGCATCGGAATAGACTGCTGAAGGCCCTGTGCTGACGCGTCTTCGCCAAGCCGGATGTCCGTCTGCCGCATACCCGCCCCTACATCAGATATCTAGAGCCACTTCTTCCGACGGAAGAAACCGAAGAGGCCCAGGCACAAGGTGACGATGACGCCGAGCACGACGAAATAACCATACTGGGTTTTCAGCTCCGGCATATCGTTGAAATTCATCCCGTAGATACCGGCGATCGCGGTGGGAACGGCGAGGATTGCCGCCCACGCGGCGAGCTTGCGGGCGATCGCCGTCTGCTCCGTCTGGCCGATCATCACGCTGGCCTCGAAGGCGAAGGCAAGGACCTCGCGCAACGCATCGATATCTTCCTGAACCCGGCGCACGTGATCGGTCACATCGCGAAAGAGGGACTGGAGTGTGGGATCCATACCGGGAAGATCGATGTGCTCGTACCGCCGGCAGACGTCTACCAGCGGCACCACGGCATTGCGCAGCCGCAGCAGCTTGCGCCGCAACAGGTAAAGCCGCTCGATATCGGACTTTTCCAGCTGTTCGCGCAGCACCAGATCCTCGAGCTTCTCGACCTCCTCCTGCACGACCTCGATGACGGGCATGTAGTTGTCGACGATGAAATCGAGGATGGAATAGAGAATATAGTTCTCGCCATGGGCAAGGGCCGCCGGCGTGGCCTCGCATCGCTGACGCACCGCCAGATAGGAGGACGAGTCGCCGTGGCGGACGGAAACGACATAACCGCGACCGACGAACAGATGCGTTTCGCCGAAGACGATTTCGTCATCCTTCATATGGGCGGTCCGGGCGACGATGAACATCGCGTCCCCATAAATCTCCAGCTTCGGGCGCTGGTGAGGCTGTGCTGCGTCCTCGATCGCCAGCGGATGGAGATTGAACTGCGCCTGGACCTGGTGCAGCAGCGCCTCATCCGGCTCGTGCAGGCCGATCCACACGATCGCATTCTCTCGGCCCCGCCATTCGCCGGCCTCCTCTATCCTGATGTCGCGAATGCGTTGACCATGCTGGTAAACGGCGGCAGCCACGACGCCGGGCCGTTCATACGGAGGCGATGTGAAACCGCCACCTGCCCGCGCAATAGCACTATCCAGATCCTTTAGCCGTTCCAAATCCAGCTATCCTCTCCATTCCCGCACGGGATCAGATATCCGCAGGGCCAATCTCTTCGCCGGTCGGGCGCTCAGCCGATCATAATGCTATTTCGTAAAACATGCATCACCGCGTCGGTGCGGGTCAGAGAAGTCCATCGGCCTCAGCGAAGTCAACGTCGCAGTCAACCGGATGGACCAGACCACGCAGCAGAACGCAACCATGGTGCAACAGTCGACCGCAGCATCCAATTCTCTCGCGCAGGACGCCCAGAAGCTTCGCGAACTCATCGCCCAGTTCAGGCTCGACGATGCGGTCAGTCCTCCGCCCTTCGCTCGACGGCGAGAACGATGGCGCAGCCCGCGGCCCGCGCAGCCGTGCATGCGGTTGGCGCTCGTCGCTGAAACGGGCGGCGACAGGAAAACCTGATATGTCAGGGCGCGAAGGCCGGGTTACGCCCGCGCACCCATTCTCAACACGAAATAGATCGCCCCGCCGATGGCGACGCCGAACAACCAGCCGTAGGAAGGTGCCCCACCAGTCCGGCAGGATGGTGGTGAAGGTCGGCAGAATCGAGGAGAACAGCGCCCGGCTCTCATCATTGCGAGCCGACGACACGCCCGGCCAGACGAAACGGACTTGCGACTGCGGCGCCAGCGGCATCGAAGACATAGGCGCCGACGTCGCCGGCGGTCGACCGCTTTCCGCTTTCGAAGGAGGCAAGCTGCGCTCCGAACTTGGCGAGCGATGCGTAGCGGTCATGCCCCAGCCCGTCGGACGCCTGGATCGACGTGATGTCGATGAGCCGAAGCCTTTCCTTCAAGGCAGCCTCCCTGATGACGGGATCGTCGATATCGAGGCGTCCGACGCGTGCCCGCTCTCCCGCTATGAAGCTCGAGGCCACCAGCGCCCGGTCGTCCTTCGAAACGAGAAGGGATATGGGGATCGGCATCCGACCGATATCCTGCAGCTGGGACCGGAAAACATCGACGTCGATGTCAGGGGCGGCCAGGATCACCGCCAGTTTGCCGATGACGTCGTCGCGATGCTGTAGTTTGAGCTGGCGCACCGCTTCCATGACGAGGAAGCCGCCCATGCTATGTCCGAAAAGGATGATGCGTTTCACCTTTCCTGACGCCGAGAGCGAGGCGACAAGCGAGTCGAGGTCGCTGCGCGAGGAGAGGGCCGCATCGCGGTCGGCGACATAGCCGGCGACGGCTGCGGCGGAAGGCCACGAAAACAGAATCGGAGAGCCCGGAATGTCGGCGTCCGCGGCGATCTGCGCGGTGCGAAACAGCGCCTCCTGATAGCTATAGTTATAGCCATGCACGAAGATGCCGACAGTGCCGTCGGACTGCGTAGAGCGGAGCGCCTCCTCTACGAAGGCGTCCTTTGCAAGCTGCTTGCGCCCGATAACGGCAAATTGGCGTTCGGGATCCGGTCTCGAGGTCGGATAGGTGATCGCGGTGTCCTTCCGGCCGGGAGGGACTGAAAACGCATATTGCTCGTAGGTGAGATTGTCAGCCCAGGTGCTGCCGAACCCGCCGCGTGCGGTGTCGAGGCTCCTGTTCGTCGCAGCGAGCACACTCACCCGGCTTGGGGCGGCTTCATCGGAGTGAAGCGATGCATTCAGATGAGCTGGGAGATGAACGGACTGATGGACCGGGTTCAACACATCGGGCGACGGTCTCGTGGCGCAACCGGCGAGCATCGCCAGGCCGATTGCGACCAGCATCGCCTTGGCTCCCATCGGAAACCCTTTCAAACGCTGTTCCGTCATCGAGCTCGCTCCTCGGAGACCAGGACATGCAGCCGCCGCGGCGGCCGCATGCGATGGACGTAAAGGCCCATGCTCATGCCTTTGCCGCGGCTTCGGCCTGAACACCTTCATCCCTCGGGATCCTGAACCATGCGACGTAGAGCGCAGGCAGAAACAGCAGGGTGAGCGCGGTTCCGACGACGATGCCGCCCATCATGGCGTAGGCCATCGGCCCCCAGAAGATCTCGCGCGAGATCGGGATAAGCGCCAGCGTGGCCGCCGCGGCCGTCAGCATGATCGGCCGCATGCGGTGTTCAGTGGCCTCGATGACCGCCTGCCAGGGCGCCATTCCTTCGCTGCGTAGGTGCTCGATCTGGACGACCAGGATGACGGAGTTGCGGATCAGGATGCCGATCAGAGCCAGCACGCCGAGGATCGCGACGAAGCCCATGGGAGCATTGCTCAGCAAAAGTGCTGCGACCACGCCGATCAGGGCCGTCGGCGCAACCGCGAACACCAGGAAGAGGCGGCTGAAGCTTTGCAGCTGGATCATCAGGATCGTCGCCATCGCAAACAGCATCAGCGGAGCGACCGCCACGATCGGCCCCTGTGAGTCGGCGCTGGATTCGACCGCCCCGCCCACTTCCACCTTGTATCCCACCGGAAGGTTTTTCTGGAATTCTTCCACCTTGGGCTTGAGCTGGTCGACGACCGTGGCCGGTTGCGTCGGACCGACGACGGCCGCCTTGACCGTTATGGTGGGCTGCCTGTCACGACGCCAGATGGTCGGCTGCTCGAGCTCATAGCGGAAATTGGCCACGGCAGAGAGCGGCACGACCTTGCCGTTGGAGGTGGAAAGCTGAAGATTCTGCAGCGTCTGGATGGAGTCGCGCTCGGATGCCCTGGCGCGGCCGATGACGTTGACCAGGTAGATGTCGTCTCGAACCTGGGTGGCCGTCGAGCCTTCGACGATGCCGTTAAGGGCGGTGGCGATATCCTCGGAGGATACGCCGAGTTGGCGCGCCTTATCCTGCAGGACATCGACCTTCACGACGCGAGACGGCTCATTCCAATCCAGGACCATGTTCGCCAGAAGCGGGTGCGATCCGATGACGCCGGCAAATTTCTGGGAGAGATCGCGGACCTTTTGAATATCGGGGCCGCTGACCCGGTACTGGACCGGCTTGCCGACCGGCGGACCGATGTCGAGAAGCTTGACGAAGGCGTCGGTGCCGGGGAACGTTTTCGTCAGATAGTCCTGCAGCTCTGTTCGCACCTTGTCGCGCACGTCGAGCCCCTTGGTGACGATGATCGTCTGTCCGAACGACACGTTGGGCGTCTGCACGTCGAAGGACAGGATGAAGCGCGGGGCGCCCTGGCCGACATAGGTCGTCCAATGATCGATATCCTTGTTGTCGGCCAGCATCTCCTTTTCGAATCTGGCCATCTGCCTGTTGGTTTCGGCGATCGAACTGTTGTGGGGGAGGTTCCAGTCGATGATGAGCTCGGTCCTGTCCGAGCTGGGAAAGAACTGCTGCTGCACCAGCCCCATGCCGCCAATCGAAAGCCCGAAAACGCCGACCGTCAGAATGATGGTGACCCAGCGCCAGCGCATCGCCAGGCCCAGGAGCCGGGAGAAGACCGAGGCGAAGCGGCCCTTCTTCTCGTGATGCGATTTCATCGTCTTCGGCAGGATCGTGACGCCGAGAAGCGGCGTGAACAGCACCGCTACCACCCAGGAGACGATCAGCGAAACCGCGATGACCACGAAAAGCGTGAAGGTGAATTCACCGGCAGCGCTGTTGTTGAGACCAACCGGAATGAAGCCCGCTACGGTGACGAGCGTTCCCGTCAGCATCGGAAAGGCGGTCGACGTATAAACGTGGGTGGCGGCCTTCCTGAGATCGTCGCCCGCCTCCAGGCGCGCCACCATCATCTCGACGGCGATCATGGCATCGTCGACAAGCAGCCCGAGCGCGATGATGAGCGCGCCGAGCGAGATGCGTTGAAGCGAAATGCCGGAATACTCCATCACCACGAAGGTGATCGCCAGGACGAGCGGAATGGAGATCGCCACCACCATGCCGGCGCGAAGACCGAGGCTGATGAAGCTGATGATCAGCACGATGACGATTGCTTCGAAGAGCGCGCGGGTAAATCCGGACACCGCTTCGTCGACGACGGCCGGCTGATCGGAAACGCGGTGGACATCCACGCCGATCGGAAGGTCAGCGACGACACGTTTCATCTGCGCGTCGAGCCCCTCGCCGAACTCCAGAAGATTGGCGCCCTGCTTCATGCCGATCGCAAGCCCGATCGCAGGCTGGCCGTTGAACCGGAACAGCGCCGACGGCGGATCCACGTAGCCGCGTTTGATCGTGGCGACGTCGGTCAGCGGAAAGAAGCGGTCGTTGACCCGAAGATTGATCGATCTCAGACTGTCCTCGGACGTGAATTGTCCACTCACCCGCAAGGCGATGCGCTCCGGCCCGGCGTCGACGAAGCCGGACTGCGTGACGGCATTCTGCGCCTGCAGGGTCTGGATGACCGACTGCTGGTCGATCCCAAGTGCTGCGATCTGGCGCGTGGAGAATTCGAGATAGATCGCCTCGTCCTGGGCGCCGACCACATCGACCTTGCCGACGTTGGGCACGGTCAGGACCTCGGAGCGGGCGCTTTCCACGAGATCGCGAAGCTGCCGCTGGGTAAGGCCGTCGCTGGTGAAGGCGTAGATGTTTCCGAATACGTCGCCGAAGCGATCGTTGAAGAAAGGACCGACGACGCCGGTCGGGAAATCGCCCTTGATGTCGGCGATCATGTTGCGGATGCGCAGCCAGGTGGGAGCGACATCCTTTGCCTTGGTCGTCGGCAGCAGCTCGACGAATACCGTCGTCTGGCCGGCAACGGTCTCGCTCTTGGTGTAATCCAGCGATTCCAGTTCCTGGAGCTTCTTCTCGATCCTGTCGGTCACCTGCCGCGTCACTTCTTCGGCGGAGGCGCCGGGCCACTGGGCGGTGATCACCATCGTCTTGATTGTGAAGTTCGGGTCTTCTTCGCGGCCGAGCTTCACGTAGGAGAATGCGCCTGCGAGAATGAAGACGATCATGAAGTACCAGACGAGCGAACGGTGTTCGAGCGCCCAGTCGGAAAGATTGAAGGACTTCACTGGCTGATCTCCTGGTCGATCCTGATGGCCTGGCCATCTTCAAGTTTATGCACGCCTGCCACGACGACCCTTTCTCCGGGGGCGAGCCCCTCGGTGACGCGGACGCTGCCGCCGTCTTCGACGTCGCCGTCGATCTTCACGCGGCGAAGCGATACCTTCCTGGCCGGCGCATCGACGATCCAGACGCTCGGGCCGCCGCTGCCGACAAGGATTGCGGAGGAAGGCAGGACGATCTGCGGATCGGCTGCAATGGTTGCCGAGGCTGATATGACCGAGCCCAGCCGGAAGGTCGCGGGAGGATCGCTCAGCGCGATCTTGGTCCTGCTCGTACGGGTGGAGGTCTCCGCCTCTGGTGCTATTTCACGCACGATCCCGGACGTGCGGATGGTCGGATCGAGCTGCAGCATCACCTCGAAGGGCGCGCCGATCTTCAGTTTCTGGGCGGCTGCCTGGGGTACGTCGACCACGGCATCGCGCTTATCAGGCCGTGCGATGGTCACGACCGTCTGGCCGGCCGACACCACTTGTCCGACCTCAGCAGAGGTCGCCGTCACCACCCCGTCGAATTCCGCCCGAAGCTGCGCGTAGCCGAGTTGCTCCGTGGCCTTGTCGAGATTGGCCTGTGCCTTGGCGACGGCTGCGGCCGCCGTCCGCCTTGCCTGTTCGGCCTCTTCGAGCGAGGCTTCGGTGCCTGAGCGCGACTCCAGCAACGCGCGCTGGCGCTGCTCTGTGGTCACCGCGTTTCTGAGCTGGGCGTCGCTGTTCTCTACGTCCGACTGCGCGTTGCGCACGGCAAGCTCCAGCGCCAGCGGATCGATGGCGGCAACGACATCATCCTTCTTGACGAGATCGCCGACATTGACGTTGCGGGCGATCATCCGCCCGAGAATCCGGAAGCCGAGTTCGGTCTCGATCGTCGGTTCGATCGTGCCGGTCAGGCTCAAGCTCGAAGACGACGTTGGCTTAACCGTCGTCGACAGCACGGGACGGGGCGCTTCCTCCTTGCTTTCCTCCTGCGGCGTGCAGGAGGAGATCAGGGCCGTACCCATCATCAGTGCGACTATCTTGGGACGAATAATCACTTGGAAGCTTCCTTGACATAAGACACGATTTCACCCGGCCTGAGGAACTTGGTTCCGTCGGCCACCACGACCTCTCCTTCCGACACGCCTGACTTGACGATGAAGCTGCCGGTCTCGTAGCCGGAGACATCCACTGCCCTTGCCGAAACCGCAGACGATGCGGGATCGACAATCCAGACGGCCGGCTTGCCGTCCTTGGATGTCATGGCGGACCAGGGAAGCTGGATGACGTCCTGCGAGACATAATTGAATCTTCCGACGACGGGAGCGCCGAGAGGGATCGCAGCGTCGCTCGATATCGCGACCTTGACCTTGATGGTTCCGGTGGAGGAATCGATCGTCGGCGAAATCTCGCGAACCTTCGCCGCGATCTTCTGCGAGGGGTTCGACAGAAGGGCCACGGTCCCGTCGCCGTCGATCGGCCGCAGGAACGCGCTTTCGACCACTTCAAAGACGGCATCCCGGTCGCCGTCATGGGCAAGCGTGAAGACGACCTGGGCGGCCTGCGCCACCTGCCCGACCTCGGCATTGCGGGCGGTGATCATCCCGTCGGCGTCCGCCTTCAGCTCTGTGTAGGACAGAGTATCCTGAGCGGTTTCCAACAGCGCCTGCGCCGACTTCGTCGATGCCTGCGCGGTCAGAAGCGCCTCCTGCGCCTGGTCGAGTGCCGCACGCGTCGTAACCTGCGTTCGAAACAGGCTCTGCTGGCGGTCGTATGCGAGCTGCGCCTGGGTTTGCTGCGCCTCAGCCGACTGAAGATTGGCAGCTGCCACATCCAGCTCGGCCTTCTGCTCTTCAGGATCGATCCGCGCGAGGAGCTGCCCCGCCTTCACGGACTGTCCGACTTCCACCAGCCGCTCGACGATCTTGCCGCTGACGCGGAAGGACAGATCGGTCTGGACACGGGCGCGGACTTCGCCGGTGACCGCGCCACCTTGGACCAGCGGCTCAGGCTTGGCGACGACGACACCGACCTGCCGTGCGGTTGGCTCAGTCGGCCCGCGCTCATCGCTGCATGATCCGAGACCGACGGCGCATACGATCGCTGTGGCGACCAGAATGGTTCTCATAGTTGACCTCTTGCTCTCAACGGCAGCTGCTATATAATTGACTGACGCATTAGTCAATGAAGCATTGCGCCTGCAGGGACGAGGGCGTGCGCAACAAGGGAGGCGAGGCAAATGGCAGCTCAGAAGAAGATCACGCGCGCGGAACAGAAAGCGCTGCGGCCCATCCAGATCCTGGATGCCGCCTTCGAGGAATTCGTGCGATGCGGTTTCGCGGGCACACGCGTCGAAGACATCGCCGACAGGGTCGGCGTCACCAAGGGTACGGTGTATGTCTACTTCGAGACGAAGGAGAAGCTTTTCGAAGCCATGATCCACCACTTCTCCGTGCCGTTTCAGGAACTGCTGGGGATCACCGAGGGCCTCAGCGGCAGCGCCACCGACCGGCTGCTTTCCATTCTCGGCCTGCTCTACGAACAAATCGCCGAGGATCGCACGACCCGCGAGCTGACGCGGCTCGTCATTGCCGAAGGACACCGATTCCCCGACCTGATCGACCGCCACCACGATCAGTTCATTGAGCCGATCATCGCCAAGGTCGACGCTCTCATTCTGGAGGGTGTGGCGTCGGGGGAGTTTCGCGAAATTCCGGTGGAATTCTCCGAAATCGTGGTCGCGCCCATCCTGACGACGACAGTTCTGCGGCTGATATTCGACGACCGCCGCGTGCCCACTCCCAACAAGGAGGCCTTCCTGCGGGCCTATTTCGACCTGCTGCTCAATGGCCTGCTTGCCAAACCTCACTGATCGCCGAATGGCGAAAAATACCGCGCCAGGCACGTAGCTTTTCTCAGGTTTTTATGTGAAAACATCGAGTTAGCGATGCCTTCGAAGGCACGACCTCAATTCGCGACGGAAAAAGTGGAACGCAAAGTCAATCTCAAGGATGTCGCGCGCGATGCGGAGGTGTCGCTGAGCACGGCCTCGCACGCGCTCAACGGAACCGCGCCGCTGACGATCGAGGTGCGCGAAAGGGTTCTGGATTCGGCAAAACGCCTGGGTTATCTCGACCGCCGGAGGAAGAAGGCGACGATTGCGGCCTTGCGCGTCCTGCTTCTTGCGATTCCCGACGATGCCGCACCGGAGAGCGATCTCAATCTGGTGAGTTGGACGATCCTCAACGGTCTTCGCAGGGAGTGCGAACGCCGCGGCATCAGGATCGTACCCTTCGTCAGCACCGGCCGGCGTATCGACGGCGCTCAGGTCAGGCAGATCGCGCTCTCGGAACGTGCCGACGGCATCGTGGTCCTGAACGATGATCAGCCGGAACTGATCCGAAGCCTCGCCTCCCCTGATATGCCTGTTGTCATCGTCAACGGCGAAGACCCCGCCATGCTGGTCGATACGGTCACCCCCGAAAACCGCTTCGGAGCGCGGCTCGGCATCGAGCACCTGCTGGCGCTCGGGCATCGCCGTATCCTGCACCTGACCTGGAAGGGCCGCACGACGATCCAGCGCCGATATGACGGCTTTTCCGACGCCTATCTTGCCGCCCAGCTTCTCGTGCCTGACGATATGATCGTCGAGGCCGAGGGATATGAGCCCAGGCACGGCGAGGCAGCCATCAACGCGCTGCTCGACCGCGATCCCACGGTGAAAGGGGCGACCGCCGTCTTCTGCGCGGCCGACAATCTGGCACTCGGCTGCCTGAAGGCATTGGCCGATCGTGACATACGCGTGCCGGAAGCGATTTCGGTCCTGGGGTTCGACGACATCGTCCCCGGCGAATTCAGCCGTCCGCCGCTGTCGACGGTCAGCGTTCCCACAGACAAGCTCGGCGCCGCCGCTTTGGCGCTGATCGAACAGAGGCTGATCGCCAACGATCCGCAGCGGCCGGCCCATCGCCTGGAACTCGGATGCCATCTCGTCCTGCGTGGCAGTATCGCGGCACCGCGCTCCTAGAGCATGATGTTGTCCGAAAACCGTTCACACTTTTCTGCGTCCTTCTTTATCGCAAGCGCTCGGCCCGCAGGCGCGTATCGCGCGGGCTTTCTCCAAAGGCGCTGCGGTAGATAATAGAGAACCTGCCGGCATGAGAAAAACCCCACATCGCGCAGATTTCGCGGACGGATCGCTGATTCATCGGGTCCCGCAACTGGTCGCGGGCTGCCTGCAGCCTGATCGTGCGCAAGTAGCCGCCCGGTGAAGTTCCCCGGAAGGCCCTGAAACCCGTTTGCAGCGCGCGAAGTGAAACACCGACACCATCGGCAACCATCGTCATGGTGAGGGGCTCTGCGATATTGGCGTGCATATAGTCGATAGCACGCCGGACATGCCACGGCGCGACCAAACACACTTTCTGTTTTTCCAAATAGCCGGAAAGACGGTGGCGGCCAAATCGGATCACGAGGTTAGCCAGCGTTTCGCTCATCGCCGCCAAGGCCAGAGGTGAAGACAGAAGCGGACCGTCATTGCGCATGCCCTGCACGATCGTCTGCACCAGACTGCCGATAAGCTGACCCGACGGTGTTGCGAGATCCACGACAGGCTCAAGGTCAAGCGACTCGAGGATCGGCGTTTCCACAAGTGAAACGAGCATTCGCCTGACAATTTTCCAGTCCAGAAAGAGGGCGTCCGAGCAGTGCGGGCCATGGATGAAACGATCGCCAGCTTCATGGTTGTTGGCCATGAGAAGATGACCCGCCCCACTTTCAACCACCTTTTTTCCAACGGACAGTCGGAAGGATCCCGTGTGCGGAATGTAAAACGCAAGGTGTTGCGGGGTCTCATCGAGCGTTCGAATTGTCCAGGAACTCTGATAAACCGAATGAAGCACCGTAAATGCCTCACTTGTTCTCAAGTCCGCTGCCCAGGCAAAGGCCCGGTCGTTGCTCAGCGGCTTCGCGCCAAACACCCCGTAGCCTGCAGAATAGGCACGAACCATCGACTCGAAGTCACTGCCTTGATGCGTTGGCGCAAACCCGTATGCGTCACGCTCGGGAGCGCGCGCCGTATTTTCGGATCTCAACGATATCTGCAACTCGGTTCTTTCCCTTTCCACACCCCGACCGGCTAACCGCCTATCAAGCGCTCCATCTCGTTTGAAATCGCTGCGCCGCCAATATCGTGCCTTCCAAACGCTTAGGGCACAATCACCTCCACCTTATTGCTGTCATCCCGGCTGGCTTGGCCAACCTCGATGAAGTAAGCAGGGCCGGCAAACCGGGGATCGAATTCCCTGTTTGACAGAAGCAGAATGCCCTCCCAATGTGGTTCACACTCACAGTGTAAATCAAAACGAACCGAAAATGAAGTATGATCCGTTAAATCATGTTGCCGCGCATTTTTTGCGAGACACGCAACCCATGCGCGTAGCCTCCCGCAACGAGCGCGACCTGTTGCGGCTGATCTGGAAATCTCCGGGGATCGAGCGCTCCGACCTGACAGAGCCGCTCGATCTCACCCAGCAATCGTTGCACAGGATCGTCGCGCGGCTTCATGAGCGAGGAATGCTTGTCTTTTCCCATTCGGAAACCCGGCGGCCGGGACCGCCCAGCCCGGAGCTGACCCTTCGCAAAGAATGGTGTTTAACCCTGGGCATCTCCGTGAACGTCGGTTCGATCGGCCTTTGCCTCATGGGTTTCGGCGAGCCTTTGGAAAAAATGGAAATCCCACAGGCGGGCTCCTCGCTATCCGTTGAAATGGAGCGGATCGAAGCGGCGGTCGAAGAGCTTCTTGCCCGCCGGGGCGCCGAACGGCATGACGTCCTCGGCGTCGGCCTGGCCGTCGCCGGTCACCGTATGCTGGAGACGGCCTTCAATTGTCCCTTGCCGCTCGCTCATTGGTCGTTGATCGACCTGGCGCCCTTGCTTGGAGAGCAACTTGGCCTGCCGGTCTGGGCAGACAATGTCGCCAGGACCGCAGCCTTGGCGGAAGCCATTTTCGGCGTTGGCCGGGATGTCGCGGATTTCGCCTATATTGCCCATCTGCATGGCTATGGCGGCGGCCTGGTTTCCGGAGGCATGCCGTTTCGCGGCAATTTCGGCAACGCCGGCGAATTTTCCGTCCTCTTCGGGCGCCAGGACTACGAGGAGCGCCCTGCACTCGGCGTCCTGCTTGAACATCTTCGTGCCAACGGGCGTTTGAACTTGACCCTGAGAGACCTGAAGAACGAGAAGCTGATGGAATGGGATGGTGTTACGGAGTGGGTCGACCGCGTCACGCCGGCCCACAATCGCGCCATCAATGCAATCTGCGCAATATTTGATCCGGCATTGATCGTCCTTGGCGGCGAGCTTCCGCATTCACTCGCGAGAATGCTGATCGAACGGACAGAATTCAACAACCTGCCTCGGCATGGGGTTTTACGCGACATCCCCAGGCTTGCCGTAGCACAGATAACCGATGCCCCCGGCGCAATCGGCGCGGCCCTGATCCCGCTCTTCGAAACCGTTTTGTGATATTTGCAGGACGCCGAAATCGTCGTCAACATAGCCTAAAACGGCCGCCCATCAGGTCGCGGAGGCGGCCGGCTTCGGTGGCAAACGCTACGCTCGCCGCGGAGCTACCGCCCACAAAATGGGCGGCGATTTTGGGAGCCATGCACGAAGACAAAAACCGAAACGCGCCGCATGAACTAGGTTCAATGCGACGCGCCTCAGCCGGGAGGAAGACGTGGTATGGGTCGTTCGGCGATTGCGGGGAGGTCTATCTCCACGCAGGGCCGTTCACTTCATGCCTGTTCCAGCGATGCCGGTGGTGATGTACTTCTGCAGGAACAGGAAGACGACGGTAACGGGCAGCAGGCTGAGGAACGTCATCGCCAGGATATAGTGCCACTGCACCGAGAACTCTCCCTGGAATGCGTTTAGGCCGACCTGCAGCGTGAAATTCTCGCGGCTGTTGAGGACGATCAACGGCCACAGGAAATCGTTCCATCGCCAGAGGACGGAAAAGATCGCCAGCACCGCGAGCGCCGGCGCTGTCAGCGGCAGGATGATCCGCCAGAAGATGCAGAATTCGCTCGCCGCATCGACGCGCGCCGCCTCTATCAGTTCATCGGGTATGGTCAGCATATATTGCCGCAGCAGGAAAACGGCGGTCGGCGAGGCGACCGTCGGCAGGATGACGCCCCACAGGTTGTCGGCAAGCCCGACCCCGACGATGACGAGATAGGCCGGCACCATGACCACGGCGAGCGGGATCATCAGCGTTGAAATGATGATGACGAAGACGGTCGTATCCCCTGCAAATTTGTATTTCGACAGCGCGAAGGCCGCCATGGCGTTGACGATGAGCGTCAGAAGCGTTGCGACGAAGGTGACGAATAATGAATTCTTGAGGAAGGTCAGGAAGTTGAAGCGCGTCAGCGGATCGGTGTAATTCTGCGTGGCGACCGTCAGCTTCTGCACCGGCGTCATCCCCTTGACGTCGACGCTGAGGGGTGGTCCCGGATTTGCGGGATCGACCATCTGGGCCTTGAGGCCGATGCGGCGGACCATGGCCATTTCACGCATCTGACCGTCGACGGTGACCTGCCAGAGGCTGAGCGGCTTGTCGAAGCCGGGCACGGTCTGCTCGACGGCGGCCCGAGGAAGCAGCGTCGGCGGAAACCGGGTGATCTCGGCCGCCGGCTTCAGAGAGGAGAGGCCCGCCCAGAGGACCGGAAGCAGCACCACGAAGGTTCCGCCGATCAGCCAGACCCATGACAATATGTCGGTTATATCGATGCGTCCGGCCCGGCGTGTGCGCGTGAAAAAGCTGATCGGGTTCATCTCAGGACTCCATTCGCTTGCCGATGCGCAGCTGTATGAGGGTGAGAACCAGAAGCACCAGCCCCATAAGAACCGATGCGGCGGATGCGAGACCGAAGAGGCGAAGATCGCTGCCGAATGCCATCTGGTAGATATATTGGACGATGAAGCTGTTGGCCGTGCCGGGGCCGCCGCCATTGGTCAAAACCCAGGCCTCGTCGAAGATCTGGACGGACTTGATCATCAAAAGAATGAACACGACCAGCAGGTTCGGAGCGAGCAACGGAAGCGTGATCCTGAAAAGTGTTCGGCGCGGCGAGGCGGCATCGATGGAGGCAGCCTCATAGAGCTCCTTCGGGATGGCCTGGAGGCCAGCGAGGAGGATCAGGGTATAAAAACCCATGTGAAACCAGACCGATACCGCGACGACGAAGAAGCGCGACCAGCCGACGTCGAGCAGGAAGATCTCAGGGGGAACGCCGATCATCTGGAAGAAGGCGTTCAGGAGCCCGTTGCGATCGAGGAACCATTTCCAGATGAGACCGATGACGACGGGAGACAGCAGGACGGGATAGAAGAACATCGCCCTGAAGAAGCCGCGCGCGACGATCGCCCGATTGAGGATCAGCGCCGTGATCAGCGCCACCAGCAATGTGGCGACGACATTGAAGGCCACGAACCAAAGCGTGTTCCACACAGCCGTCCAGAACAGCGATTCCTGGCAGGTTCCCGGCTGCAGATAATTGCCGCAGGAAAGCAGCGTGCGGAAATTGTCCAAGCCGACGAAGGGGCGCTCCGACACGAAAAGGTTCGTGCCGCCAGTGAAGGCGTAACCGATCGCGATCGCGATCGGAAGGAACGTGAAGATAGCGAACAGAACGAGGTTCGGCGCCAGGAACAGCCATGGCATACGCTTGCGGCCGAAGATGCGCTCGATCAGATTTATCGGAGCTTCGACCACCCTCATCGCCGTTTCCCCTGCCTGGGACAGCAATGCACCTGCCTTGAGCGCCGCCATGTTCAGCGCCTCCCCTGTCCGGGCCGCCGGGCAAAAGCTAGGCCGCTTTCGGGATCGAACAGATGAACCCGCCCCGGGGCGGCATCAATCAGGATGTGATCGCCAGGCGCCGGCGCGAAATGGCCGGCCTCATGAATGATGATCTGCTCGTCCTCTCCCGCAAGGTTGCCGTAGACATAGGTCTCGGTGCCGAGGCCCTCGTGATACTGGACGATGAACGGCAGGCCCTGCTCGCTGGAGCGTGAAAAATGCGCGGGCCGGATACCGGCGAGAACGGCCTGGCCGACCGCAATGCCGGCGAGATCGACATCGCTGACGATGCTGCCGCCGTTGCCGACATCGATGGTGACGCCGCTTTCGCCGACGCCTGATACCTTGCCCTTGATGATGTTCATGCGCGGCGAGCCGAGGAAGCCGGCGACGAAAAGATTGCGCGGGCTATCGAACAGGTCCAGCGGTGCTCCGACCTGCTCGACCCGCCCGGCGCGCAGCACGACGATCTTGTCGGCCATCGTCATCGCCTCGACCTGGTCATGCGTGACATAGATCATCGTCGTCTTGATCTCGCGGTGGAGCTTGGTGATCTCGGCCCGGGTCTGGACGCGTAGCGCCGCGTCGAGATTGGACAGCGGCTCGTCGAAGAGAAAAATGTCTGGTTCGCGCACGATGGCCCGGCCGATCGCCACGCGCTGGCGCTGGCCGCCCGAAAGCTGCTTCGGGCGCCGGTCCAGATAGGGTTCGATCGCCAGCATCCTGGCAGCTTCGGCAATCCGCGCTTCGATCTCGGCGCGTTTGAATTTCAGGTTCTCCAGGCCGAAAGCGAGGTTCTTGCGAACGCTCATATGCGGATAGAGCGCGTAGGATTGGAAGACCATTGCGATCTTGCGCTCTGCCGGCGAGAGCGCGCTGACGTCGCGGCCCCCGATCGCGATTGCGCCCTCCGTGACCTCTTCGAGGCCGGCGATGACACGCAGCAAGGTCGACTTGCCGCATCCCGACGGACCGACGAAGACGACGAACTCGCCGTCTTGGATATCGAGTTCGACGTCATGCAGGACTTTGACCGAGCCATACGACTTGTTGACGCTGGAAAGTTTTAGTTCTGCCATGTCCCACTCCCATCAGGTGCCGCCGTTTCGAAGACAGCGTCGTTTTTGTTCCAGCCTTGCGGCAGCGGTGTCGGCCTCGTGATCCGCACCTCGTTCATCAGGATCCCGGCGACATCAGCCACGTAGACGGCCGGCATTCCTCCCGGATAGTGCTCCAGACCGATCACCCGCCCGTCCGATCCGCGGGTCCAGGCATTGGCGCGGCCGCCGCCATCGGCTTTCGGGGAAAGGTCCGCATTCGTCGGACGCAAATCATAGGATCGCGCCGTGCCGAGCTGCCCCGGCTGCTGGTCTATAGCGATGCGCGCCAGCGATGCGTTCCGGATGCCGGCCGACGAGGTCGAGATGACTGTGATCGCCCCCTCCATCCGCCCGGTGATGTCCTCGACGATGAGATTTTCGATGGCGCCTGCCGTGCGCTCCGTAACTCGGTCGACGACATTGACAGTCAGCGCCTCCCCCGAGCCCCAGAAGCCATCGGGGGTCTCGCGGCACT
Organism: Rhizobium acaciae; assembly: GCF_025941625.1. Classification (NCBI taxonomy): domain Bacteria; kingdom Pseudomonadati; phylum Pseudomonadota; class Alphaproteobacteria; order Hyphomicrobiales; family Rhizobiaceae; genus Rhizobium; species Rhizobium acaciae. Next base: position 133,962 of record NZ_JAPCZO010000009.1, on the reverse strand, counting down.
CTACCGCAATTCTCGAAAACCTGACGTTCGATATCCGGCCGCCGTCGCGCGAAAAGACACCTAGCGCCCTGTTGGAAGATGAGACGCTGCAATCCTCGAACACGACATTGGTGACGTCGCCATGGGTTTCCGTGCCAATCTTCAGCGCGCAGCTGAGGCTCTGAACGGAGCAGCGGCGGACAAGAATGTTTTCGCACCGCCCGATGGCGACACGATCAGGACCGATGCTCGTCTTCAGACATATGCCGTCGTCGGCCGTCGATATCCGGCAGTCCTCGATGACGGCGCCGCGGCAGGCATCCAGCACGATGCCGTCGGTGTTGGGAAGGCGGCGGTCGTTGTCGATAGTCACGTTCCTGACGGCAACATCGGTGCAGTTGACAAAGTGCAGCGTCCACATCGGCGAGCGGCTGATATGGATGGAGCTGATCTCAACCTCGTCGCAGTCCTCGAAGACGACGACACGGGGACGAAATTCGGCCGGGATGAAGGTTCCCACCGTCTCGTCGTCTCCCACGATGAAGCTGTCGCAACCGGCTTCGATGCGGCCCGCCCCCGTCAGGCTGATCCGCCGCGCATCCTTGGCGACGATCATGCCGCGGTCCGACTTTTCGGCGATCACCGAAACACTCGTCTGCGCATAGGCGGCATAGTCCGGAACGGGACGCAGGGTCGCGCCGGCGGCCAGATGAAGGTCGACGCCGGATCTGAGCTGGAGCCCGCGGCAGACATGAATGCCGGCCATGAGCTCCACGCGTCCGCCACCCGAAGCCGACAGGCCGTCGATGGCCGCCTGCAGGCGGACCGTATCGTCGCCCTGCGCCGGTTCGATCGCGACGAGAGACACAGGGCTCATTGGCGCTCGCCGTTCTCGAGAAAGACTTCCGTCAGGAGCAGCATGGTCAGCGCCTGCCCATAAGGCGTCGGCACGTTCGGAATGCGCCTGTAGAAATCGAGGTCATGACCCATCGGCGTGCCGTCGGAGACGCCGTGGACGACGCCTTCTTCGTCGATCTGCGCCAGCACCGCCGCAAGCGCGCGCTCCGCATAGGCCCTGTCGTCCTTGTCGAGAATGCCGGCATCGATGGCCCGCAATATGCCATAGGCAATGCCTGCCGTGGCCGAGGTTTCCAACGGCGAAGACGGATCGTCCAGTAGCGTCGTGAACATGCCGTCCGGCCGCTGGTATGCTTTCAAGGAGCGCACCTGGCTGACGAGGACGTTCGACAGAAAACGCCGGTCCTTCTCGCCGAGGGTCGGAACGAGATCGAAGAGCTCTGGGATGGCGACGGTGATCCAGGCATTGCCGCGCGCCCAGAAGGCATTGGCGAAATTGTGCCGCCCGTTGAAGGTCCAGCCATGATACCAGAGCCCGCTGACCGGGTCGGAGAGGTAACGGGTGTGGATCACGAATTGATAGACGGCCTCGTCGATCCATTCGCTGCGCTCGCAGAGCACGCCGGCCCGGGCGAGAAACAGGCAGGCCATGAACAGCGTATCGTCCCACAATTCGCCGTCATTGAGGCGCTCCTTGACGACGTGCTGAAAGCCGCCGTCTTCAGTCTTCGGCAGTTCCTTGACGAGCCATTCGGCCCAGTCCTCGACGAGAGCGCGAAAATCGGGACGGTCGACATGCTGGACGAGGATTGCAAGCGGCAGCATCGGCGCCGTGCTGTTGATCTGGCGCGGCGGCAGGCCGCGTTCGATCTGGCCGGCATACCAGGCGACGAGCTCCTGCAGCGCTTTCTGATCATTGGTGGAAATGGCGCGCCGCAGGAAGCCGTAAAGACCGACGCCGACTTCCCAGTCCCATTCGTCGAACTGGATTCCGGAGGCGGAATTTCCCGTCACGAGACCTTCCTTGATGCCTCTGAGCCGGCTGAAAGCCGTTGCCACGCGATCGATCGTCGTCAGGAGGGCGGCGTTATCGACAGATGTTGTGTTCATGCTGGAGACCTATATTTTTAGGAGTAGAACGGCCCGTCAGTGCCGGCGCCGGAGGCTGCACTGTCGTGGGTGAGGATCGGGTGCGGCTGATCATGAGTGAAGGGCCTCGCCTCGCCGCCGATCGAAAGACCGTCGGCATAGGACAGGCAGATCGCCGGGCCGCCGGGCGGCGTCAGCGCGAGATGCCGAAGCCCGGGATCGAAGGAAACCGTCGTCCGGCACAGGCGTTCGATGAATGCCTTGAAGGCGTCGCCATCGCCGCATCCGACGATACCAGCCCAGCCGCAAAGCTGCCCGTAGGAGCGCGCCTCGCGGCCGGCGGTCGGGCCGTCGGTGATCAGCTCCAGGCCGTTCGACGCCCAGAGGGCGGAAAATCCCCGGCCCGATCGCGTGATGAGCCACTTGTCTTCGATGATGAGATCGTCCAGGCCGTCGCGGCCGATATAGGCGTGTGTCCATGCATGGCGTGCATCGCTTGTGTCCTCGATCAGGAGAGCGACGTCGCGATGCTGGGCAACGCGCGGCAGGATGCCGTTGCCGGCCCAATAGGACGGCCTTTGATTGCCCCAGGGATCGTCCTCACCGGGATGATTGACCCACAGCCTCGCCATCGGGTGGCCGGCCAGCCGGATGTCGATGACATGCTGCTGGTGCCCCTTCTGGCCGGACTTGTGATCGACGACCGTCGAAAGCTGCGCCGCCTCGTTCTTGAACAGCACGAGTTTTCCGCTCTCGAGTCCCTGGCTGTAACGCGCCTCGACACTTCTTCCCCGGTTGAGCGTCGCAAGTTCGCCCAGATCGGCGGGCGGCTCGTAGCTGCCGGCGCAGAACATGGTCAATGCCGCCACACCATTGTTCAGCCAGCCGGTTCCGAAGGCGACCTGGGCGAAGGGCGCAAGCTCGGTCAGCGGGCCGGCGCGCAACTCCTTGTCGTAAGCGCGGCCCTGCGATCCGGCCGGAACGCCTGCGAGCGTATGAAGGGCAATCATCCGGAAGATGAGATCGATCTGGGCGCGGGCGCGGGCCGATATCGTTGTCTCGGCCCAGCGCTCCAGCGCCAGCAGGCCGATGAAATCGATCGGGTAATAGGCGGCCGAGTTCCACTCCGCCAACCCATGGGCTTCGACGCTGTCGAACCAGCGCCCGAGCCGCTCGCGGCCAAGTTCCGCCTGCTGACGCCCCGTCCGGCCCGAGGCCGAAAACACCTCGTCGGGCAGAAGAAGTCCCGCCAGCAGCTGGCTCGTGTGAAAGCAGAGCACATGGTTCTCGCTCCAGAACCACATCGCGTCGTTACCCGGCTCGTCGACCCAGTAACGGTAGGAGCGAACGGAATGCCTAATGCGGGCGACCACGGCATCGGGCATCCGGTCGGCATAGGCGCCGAGCAGCCACAAGAGCGGCACCATGATGAAATCCGAGCAATCCTCGCGCGCATCGATGGAGGCGAGCGTCGCATCGATGACGCGGTCGAAGCTTTCCTGGTCGTGATGGCCGGTTTCCATCATCGCAATGAGGCGCCCGACGCGGTTTGCGCCGAAGCGGGCGCTGTATTCCAGGGCCCGCCGCTTGCGGGCGGCGAGCGACGCCTCCGCCGGCAACGGAGAAATGCTGCTCATGAAGGCGGCATCGATGACGCGGGTGACCGAACCCGTGCCGCTGCCGATCGTCATGTGGACGCCGTGATAACCGTCCGCAATGCCGCAGATATCGTCGGCCGTGAGGCCGCTCTGATAGGCCTTGAGCGTCAATCGGGAATGCGCGAGAACGGGCCGCTCGTGACCATGACCGACGACCTTCAGCTCTACCGGCAGATCGCGTTCGGGCGCAGTGCCGAAGATGATCTCCAGCGGCTGATTGACGAAGACGTCGCGAGCCGGACGGACGCCGCGCGCAAGGGCTTCCAGCTCGCGGACCTCATCCTGATCCAGCGATACGGGCAGCAGCACGCAGAGCGGCTCCTCGTCCAGCATCTCGAGCTCGAAGAACCACATCGTATCACGCTCGGCCAAGTCTTCGGTGTGGACGAGGATCTGGTTGTCGCCGGCGTCCAGCGCCAGCCGTATGTCGGTTGCGCTCTCGGTGTTGCGCTTGAAGGGCTCGAAGCGCACAGCCTCCTGTCCGTTGACCCATATGCGAACGCCGCCGCAGGTCTTCAGTCTGAGATTGAGCGTTCGCGCGGTCTCCGTTCTGAACGTGCCCTTCAGCCATCGCCTGAGATGCGTCGGCACGTGCCAGAAGCCGGTGAACTCGACGCGGCGGTTCGAGCCGGGAAGATTGAGGCTTTCGGTCGGCCAGGCGGTGTCGGGCAGCAGCGGCCGCCCGACCATGGTCGACCAGAAGGCCTTGCGGCAGGGCAGGTCGCCGACATCGACGAAACCGTTGATGAAACGATAGTTTACGCGGTCTTCGGCCGGCGCGGGCTCGCCGGGAAAATAGCTGGCGATGAGGCCGGAAACGGCCCATGCCGTGATCGTCTGCCCCTCGGCCGCGCTGTAGGCTGGCGCCATATCGTCCGGCTGCTTGATGTATTCTGTTTTCACAGACCGCCTCCTCCGCAATCCTATGAAAATATTTTCATTAGATTTTTGTGCGCGCTATTTTTGCAAATTGCTCAAAAACATCGCTATTGCCGCAGAAAATAGCTTGACGGGACGAATGTCAAGTATATGAAATTGATTTATCGATGGCTAAGGCCGCGATTGATGAAAATGTTTTCATGGGAGGATGAAAATGAAAACCTATCTCTCAGGGGCCTTCGCACTTGCGTTGGCAACCGTTTCTTTCGCTTGGTCCAGCGTGGCCATGGCGGAAACCAAGACAATCACCTTTCTTTTCACCGACGACGACCAGGCTTACGTCGAGCGGATGGAAGCGCTCAGCAAGGAATTCGAGGCGGCGCATCCCGACGTCAAGGTCAACTTCGTCTCTTCGGGCTATGATGCGGTCGCCAAGCAGCTGCCAGTGCAGCTTGCCGTCGGCGAAGGCCCTGATATCGCCAAGATCACCGACTGGCAGCTTGCCCCCTATTACCTCGACATGCGCCCCTACATGAAGGACCCGGATGGTTTCGCAAAGCTGCACGGCGACAGCCTGAACACGCTTCGCTTCCCCGGCGTCAACGATCCGCAGTCGATCAACGGCTATATCGCATCGCAGACCTTCAACCTGCCCTTCGTCAACAAGACGCTGTTCGAACAGGCCGGCGAACCGCTTCCGAAGCCTACCGCCACGCTGAAGGATATCGTCGAAGCCTCGGCGCGCGTCGCCAAGGCGACCGGCGCTCAGATCCCCTTCACGATGGACCGCTCGGGCCATCGCTTCTCCGGCGCGGCATTCTCCTACGGCTCGAACTACGTCAAGGACGGCAAGTTCTTCTTCCCCGACGATGCCGCCAAGCGCTATGTGACGGATCTCTACGGCTGGACGCAGGACGGCTCCTTCCCCAAGGAAATGTGGGGTGCTGCCGGCGGAACCCAGTACAAGAACATGGGCGACGAATTCGTCAACGGCAACGTCGTGACCTATCTCGCCGGCAACTGGATGGTCAATCCGTTCCAGAAGAAGATCGGCGACGCCTTCGACTGGACGGCGATCAGCGCGCCGTGCGGCGATGCCGGCTGCTATGCGATGCCCGGTGGCACCGCGATCGTCGGCTTCAAGCGCACCAAGTCTCCGGAGGCCGTGGCCGCGTTCATCGAATTCCTCGGCTCTGAAAAGGTCCAGCGTGAAATCGCTGAAAACTACGTCGTCCTGACGGGCGCCGACATCAAAGACCCGCAATACAAGCTCGAGAGCAAGAATGCCAAGGAAGCGATGGCCGTCTTCCTCGGAAGCCGCAACAGCGTGCCGCAGGCAGCCCGGGACCTGGAACGTCTCAAGGGATCCTCCGCCATCTATCAGCTCATCGTCCAGAGGATGAGCCAGTTGATCGTCGGCGAGCTTTCCCTCGACGAGACCTTCAAGGCAATGAATGCCGACGTCGACAAGGTCAACGAGGCGCTCGCCGCCAAGTAACCCGGTCACGTCACGCGTTGTCCCGCATCATGCGCGCATGCAGCAGCCACGGCCTCGCAACAGGGCCGTGGCTTTTTCGTTTTCTCTCGAACGCTTCGATGCGTTTCGAATTGTCGATGGCTTGGACGCCTGGCCTCGGTGGAGGTTGAACTGTCTATGCTGCCGATGCGGCAGCTTGATAGCCTGGCGCTTGCGCTCAACGGTCAGGCACGATCACGCGTATGCGGGGGAATGGCGGCGATTTCCTTCGTCAGCGCAACGAAATTCCGCACGATCGAGAGCTTCAGATCACGCCGGTAAGCAATGCAGAGCGGCAAGGGTGAAAGTTGGCCGGGAGCGAGCGCGCGATAAGCGATGGCCTCCGGATGCAGGACCTGCATCGAGGCCGGAACGATCGTGACGCCACGGCCGCCGGCAACGAGGTTGATGGCGGCGACGATGCGATAGACTTCGTCGACGATCGCAGGCGTGACGCCTGCTCGATCGAGGGACTGCAAGATACGCTCGAATATGCCGGGGCCGTCGGGTCGACGATAAACGACCACATCCTGCCCCTCCAGCATTTTCAGCATGATCGGCCCAAGGCTTTCATCCGCGAGGGGATGACCAAGGGGGACGGCGACGATCATGTCCTCTTCGGAAAGCACCGTGCTCGCCAGATCCGGAAATCGATTTGCGTCGATGTGCAGCAACGCCGCATCGATACGCCCCTCCTGCAAGGCGAGAATGAGTTCGTAGGTCTCGCTTTCTTCGACCGCGATTTTCACGAGCGGATAGGAAAGACGGAACTGCTGCAGCAGCTTCGGCGCCAGAACATGCAGCGACGCCGAACTCGTAAAGCCGACTGACAGATGGCCGGCCTCGCCTTTGTCGTACCGCCGGACGTTCTCGACTGCCTGACCGGCCCGCTTCAGGATGTCGCGGGCGTCGGCAAGGAAAACCGCGCCGGCGGCGTTGAGCACGATCTTCTTGGGATGCCGGTCAAAAAGGGAAAGGCCAAGCTCATATTCGAGATCGCGGATCTGCTGACCAAGCGGCGGCTGCTGGATGTTGAGACGCTCGGCGGCCCGCGAGATGCTCCCCTCTTCTGCGACGGCCACGAAATAGCGGAGGTGTCTCAGTTCCATCGGTATCCAACATAAACTTAAAAGGTTTCAAACATAAATTATATAAATATTTTACATACTATAGATGTCGGATTACGACTAGCGCCATCTTGATTGCCAAGGGAGGAAAATCGCATGGCTGGAAGTAAACCGAAAATCGCGATCGTTGGTGCCGGCATGGGCGGTCTCGCCGCCGCGGCGACCCTTCGCCAGGTCGGTATCGACGTGAATGTCTACGAGCAGGCACCGAAATTTGCCCGCATCGGCGCCGGTATTCAGATGCTGCCGAATTCGTCGCGCGTCCTGCGCGGTATCGGCGTCCTCGACAGGCTTCAGAAGCTTGCGTTCGAGCCCTATTCCCACCTCAACCGCGTCTGGGATACCGGTGAGATCAAGCGCGAGCTTCCGATGCCGGAAAGCCTTTACGGCGCTCCCTTTCTCTGCATGCACCGGGCCGACCTGCATGAAGCGCTTTATTCCGTATTGCCGCCGGAGATCGTTCACCTCGGCAAGAAGCTCGTCGGCCTGGATCAGACGAAGGCTGGCGTCACACTGTCTTTCGCCGACGGCACGAAGGCGGATGCCGATGCCGTGATCGGCGCCGATGGCGTGCATTCGCTCGTTCGCGACATCGTCGCCGGTCCTGACAAACCGATCCACAAGGGCCGGATCGCCTACCGCGCGGTCTTCGACGCAAGCCTGATGAACGGCGGCGAGATCCAGGCATCCAGAACGAAGTGGTGGGGTGTCGATCGCCACATCGTCATCTACTACACCGCCGCAGATCGCAGCACGCTCTACTTCGTCACCAGCGTGCCTGAGCCTGCCGACTGGCTGACCTCGGAATCCTGGTCCGCCAAGGGCGACGTGAAGGAATTGCGCACCGCCTATGAAGGCTTCCATCCAGAAGTGCAGATGGTTCTGAATGCATGCTCGGACTGCCACAAGTGGGCAATTCTCGAACGTGAACCTCTGCCGCGCTGGAGCGACGGACGCGTGGTGCTTCTCGGCGATGCCTGCCACCCCATGACGCCCTATATGGCGCAAGGGGCTGCAACCTCGATCGAGGACGCGGCAGTGCTGGCGCGGTGCCTTGCCGGCCTCGACAATGACGGCATCGAAGGCGCGTTCCGCCGCTACGAGGCAAACCGCAAGCCACGCACCTCACGTATCCAGGCGATTTCGAGCGCCAATACCTGGATGTCGGGAGGCAACGAAGACACCTCCTGGCTCTATGGCTACGATGCGTGGAACGTGCCGCTCGTGGGCGAAAACGATATGGCGCTTGCCGGATAAGGGAATGTCGATGTCCAACAGTGCAGCAAATGCTCGCGAGACGGCTTCCGGCGTCGCGTATGCGAGAACCTCCGATGGTATCGGCCTTGCTTATAGACGCAGCGGACGGCCCGGTGGGCCACGCGTCGTTCTGATCCATTCACTGGCGCTCGACGCCAGTGTCTGGGATCGGGTCGTCGGGCGGCTGGAGGATGCAGATATCGTCACGATGGACTGCCGCGGCCATGGCAGGAGCGACAAGCCTGCCGGTCCCTACGATGTCGAGCGGTTCGGCGACGATATCGCCGACCTGATGGGGGAACTCGGGTGGAGTGACGCCGTCGTCGCGGGCTGCTCGATGGGTGGTTGCGTGGCGCAGGCCTTCGCAGCGCGGCACCCCGAGCTCGTGCGCGCCATGCTGCTGATCGATACCACAGCCTGGTATGGTGCCAACGCACCCGCGGAATGGCGCGCGCGGGCGGCAAAGGCACGCAGCGAAGGGCTGGCATCGATGGCCGAGTTTCAGGCAACGCGCTGGTTCGGCGATCGATTCCGGATGGAACATCCGGCGCAGGTTCAGCATGCCATGTCGGTGTTTACTGCCAACGATATCGACGCTTATGCAGCGACCTGCGCCATGCTCGGGGATGCGGATCTGCGCCGGCATCTGGGAAGTTTCCGGTTTCCCGTTTCGGTGGTCGTCGGCGAGGAGGATTACGCCACACCCGTCGAGACGGCCCGAGATGTCGCTGCGGCCATTCCGGGCGCATCCCTCACCGTCTTGCCCGCCGCGCGGCATCTGACGCCGATTGAATGCCCGGACCAGATCGCCGATGCGATCCGGTCGCTGTTCAGGCGGGCCAACGGCTAACGCCTTCATCAAGGTGCTGAATCTGGGAGGATAGAATGCACGACAACACGATTACGCTGGCCGCATCCACTACCGCAGATGGGCTTGAGGTCCGCGATCCGACCCCGGCATCCGACAGCGGTCGCGCCGCAGCGCTGACTGCGCGTTTCGAGGCCATTCCCTTTACACCCTGGCACCGCCGGGCGCGGATCGTCATGGGGAGCGCAACGTTTCTCGATGCCTTCGATGCCCTCTCGCTGGCATTCGTCCTTCCGATCCTGATCAAGCTATGGGAGCTTTCTCCGGCGCAGATCGGCTGGATGATCGCCGCCAGCTACATCGGCCAATTGCTCGGCGCCCTGCTCTTCAGCCGTCTTGCCGAAAGTTTCGGCCGCGTCCCCATGGCGGCAGCGGCCACAGCGCTGATGTCGGTCATGGGCCTCGCCTGCGCGCTCACCGGCAATTTTCAGATGCTTTTCCTGTGCCGCCTGATCCAGGGCATCGGTGTCGGAGGAGAAATGCCGGTTGCGGCCACCTATATCAGCGAGCTTTTGCGAGCGAAGGGACGCGGCCGCTATTTCATGCTGTATGAGATGATCTTTCCGGTCGGGCTGATGATCACCGGCCAGGTCGGGACCTTGCTCGTGCCGATCCTCGGATGGACATCGCTCTTCTTCATCGGCGGCATTCCCGGTCTCGTCATCGCCTATCTGCTTTATCGGCTGCCGGAATCGCCGCGCTGGTTGATCGGTCAGCAACGCCTCGACGAAGCGGAAGCGATCATCCGACAGGCTGAAGCAAGCGCAAGAAAGGCAAAACTCGATTATCAACAGGAGCCGGAACCGGCGCCTGAAGCGCCGGCTGGTGCACCCGCCCCTGCACAGGTCACCCGGCAGCCGAGAAGCCGCTGGAGCGAGCTGCTGTCTCCACGCTTCCGCGTGAGGACGTTGATTGCCTGGGTCCTTTGGGCGAGTTCGTTCTTCGTCGCCAACAGCCTCAACAACTGGATGCCCACACTCTATCACACTGTCTACAAGCTCGAGCTCGGAAGCGCTCTTCGGGCGGCGTCGATGACCAATGTCGCCCAGGTCGCCATCCTTCTGGTTTGCGCTTTCTGCATCGACCGCATCGGTCGAAGAACTTGGGCCATCGTATCCTTCCTGGTCGGCGCGGTACTGTTAACCGCCTTGGCTGCAGGTGGTGCAGGCCAGCTCTGGTCGTTGATCGTGCTGGCAACGCTTGCCTATGGCGTCGTCGGGTCGATCAATGCGGTCCTCTATCTGTACACGCCGGAGATCTATCCGACGCGGATGCGCGCCATCGGAACCGGTCTTGCGACATCATGGCTGCGCATAGCCTCGGCCGTCGGGCCGACCACCGTCGGTTATATGGTGGGGACGCAGGGCATCAATTCGGTGTTCATGATGTTCGCGATCGTCGCCGCCATCGGCGCAGTCGCGGCTATCGGAATGATCGAAACCGGCGGTCGTCGGTTGGAAGAGACCTCGTCGTAAGGTCAGCATCACCAGTTCAGCGGGTGACAATCGAGCAATGGGGGCAACGATGTCGTGCAAGCCGCCGACATCGTTGCCCTTTATGGTGACATGCGGTTCGGGAGAGGCTATAGGCGTTGTCGGCCTTCGCCGGCTCGCAGGCGCCATGGTCAACTCACACATGCCGGCAACCCGGTTACATCAGGCGACCCAGCGACTGTCTACCGTATAGAGGTGCATTTCCATGCCGATGGGCTCCGAGCATCCGCTGCGAAGGGAACTTCACAACGAGCTCCACGCGCGGCCGTCGCTTTATTTCGATGGCGACACGGATGTGTGGCACGTCGCTATCGTCGGAGAAAACGCCCCTCCTCAGATACCGAATTCCCTGCCGGGGCTGGAGGATGTCTCCACGACCCGCGAAGGCAACCACGGCATCGGCCGCATCGGCGACAGCCGGCTGAAGTGGGAGGCGCATACCGAATTCCTGACCCTGACCTTCGTCGTTCCCGCATCGGCCGAACCCGGCAGCAATCCGCCTGAAGCCTTTCAGGCATGCTGCCGCCAGATCGACGGGAAGGTCATCGCGGCCGTCCGGGTGCTGGTGCGCGACGAGAAGGACGGGCAGCGTCCGGAAAAACCAAAGCTCGACTACGTCGCCTCGCAAGTCGGCGGCGGCGACGCGGAAGTGCATTCGAACTTCCGGCTGACCGACAGCGGCTTCGTCGAATTCCTGTTCTTCAACCGCAACCTCAATGCCTATCGCACCGGCCGCATGGTCAGGCGTTTCCTGGAGATCGAGACGTACCGGATGATGGCGCTGCTGGCCTTGCCGATGGCACGCGAGACGGTGTCGAAGCTTTCCGTCTTCGACCGGCGCCTCGACCTGCTGATCGCGCATATGCAGAGTGCGGTCAAGGTCGACAAAGCCCTGCTTTCCGAGGTTACCAAGCTCTCGTCGGATGTGCTCAATTTCTCCGCTCTCGCCCGTCACCGCTTCGGCGCGACTAAAGCCTATGCCGAGATCGTCGCAAGCAGATCGTCGGAGCTGCGCGAGGAGCGCGTCGAACAGCGCCAGCGGATCGGCACCTTCATCGACCGGCGCTTTCAGCCGGCCGTCCGTGCGGTTCACGCCGCCGAACGCCGCCTCGATGAACTGGCCGAACGTGTGAGCCTGGCCGGAGACCTGCTCAGAACCACCGTGCAGGTTCAGCTCGAAGATCAGAACGCCTCACTGCTGACATCAATGGAAGAGCGGGCGCGTATCCAGGTGCATATCCAGCAGGCGGTCGAAGGCTTCTCCGTCATCGCCATCACCTATTACACCGTCGGCCTCGCAAAGATTTGCCTGGAAAGCATTTCCGAACTGGGGGTCGATCCGCACGTCTCGAAGCTCGCCGTTCTCGGCGCCATCCCGCTCGTGCTTTTCGCCGTCTGGGCGGCAGTTCGTCATGTTCGCAAGAGCATTGCCGGCCACTCTCACGGTCCCGCATCAGAGAGCCACTGAGGCGACGCTGGCCGATGATCGCTCACCGCCGCCCTTTCGAGGCGGCGGCGTTTTCTTGTCTGCATCGACAGAACGTCAGGATGCCATCGCGTAATGGCGATGTTCCGATGCCCGGCCGCTGCCCGTCCTGAACCGCCGCAGCAGTTCGGCAAGGCTTTCGGTTTCATGTGTCAGGCTCTGGGCGGCCGCCGTGGTCTCTTCGACCATCGCGGCGTTCTGCTGCGTCACCTTGTCCATCTGGTCGCCGGCAGCCGAGACCTCGCGCAGGCTTGTCGCCTGCTCGCGAGCGGCAACGGCGATCTCGGCCACAGTCGCATTCATGGCGGTGACCTGCTCGACGATCTGTTCGAGCGAAAGGCCGGATTCGCCCACCAGCTGGACGCCGGTCTTGACCTGCGCCGAGGAGGTAGAGATCAGCTGCTTGATCTCCCTTGCCGCGTTGGCGGAGCGCTGGGCGAGCTCGCGGACTTCCTGGGCGACGACGGCAAAGCCCTTGCCCGCCTCGCCGGCGCGCGCCGCTTCCACGCCGGCATTCAGCGCCAGCAGGTTGGTCTGGAAGGCGATCTCATCGATGACGCTGATAATGTTGCCGATCTTGGACGACGAATTTTGAATTTCCGTCATCGCATCGATTGCACGGGCAACGATCTCGCCGCCCTTTTCCGCATTGGTGCGGGCGGTCGCCACAACACCCTGGGCGCGGCTTGCGCCCTCCGCCGTTCCATTGACGCCGCGGGTCACTTCACCCAGCGCCGCGACGGTCTCCTCCAGCGAGGCTGCCTGCTGCTCGGTGCGGCGGGCGAGATCGTTGGAGGCGGTGGAGATTTCCGCAAGGCCGGAGCGGATGGTGCCGACCGCGCGAATGACGGCGTCGACCGCCTCTTCGAGGCTCGCGACCGAGTTGTTGAAATGATCCCGGATCCTGACATAGCGATGGTCGACTTCGCCGACGCGGACCGTGAGGTCGCCCTTCGAGAGCGCGTCCAGCCCGACTGAGATCTGGCGGAAGGCATGCTCCATCACCTGCGCGTCGCTGAGCCGCTCGGCCTCCTGGCGGAGCCGCTCTTCTTCGGCCGCCAGGCGGGCGCGTTCGGCATTGGCTTCCGCGATCAACTTGGCGCGCCCCGTTTCCTGGAAAACCTTCAGCGAACGCGCCATGGCCCCCAGCTCGTGGCGATGTTCGACGCCCGTTATCACGATCCCTTCCTCACCACGGGCAAGCTGCTCCATGGACTGGGCCATGTTGCGCACCGCCGAGGAAATCAGCCGGCCGACGAAATACGAAAGGACGAGGCCGATGACGATCAGCAGCCCGCTGATGACGAGCGTCGCGCTGGTCGCGGAGGCAACCGTTGCGTCCACCGAACCGTCCAGGGTCTTCTGCGCACCGGTAACAGTTGCCTGCAGATCCTTGAAGCCGCCTGAGATTTTCGGCGCTAGCACGCTGAGCTGCGTCTGGCGGATGTTGCCCGAGGCCTGCAGCACGTCCTTCATGTCGCCGAGACGGGCGGTGTAATTCTGCATCAACTGGCCGGCGCCCATCAGGCGCTTCTTCTGCAGATCGTTCTTTGCGGCTTTCGCAGCAGCTTCGTTGAGCGCGACCGCTTCGGCCAGTGCTGCCTGCGCCGTGTCATAGGCCGCAAAATCATCGGAATGCACGAAGCGTTCGGAGAAATAGAGGCTGCGGTTCAAGGCCTCCAGTGTCGCCGCCGTCATCTGCAGGAGGGCCACATCATTCTGGCGCCAGGCGCTGCGCACGACATCGTTGAGCGCAATACTGGTCCAGGGGCCGAATTCGGTGACCTTGGAGATCAAGGCATCACGCCTGGCCTGCAGGGCGACGATCTGTTCGAAAGCCTTGCCATAAGTGGCGATGTCCTGGCGGATCGCCGTAAGACCGGACTGCAGGTCCTTATTGCCGGCAAAACGCGGGTCGTCGGCGTCGAACGCTTTCACGCCGGCGCGGAAGCGATCGACGACAGCCTGCGTCGGCGTGGAGCGGAAGGCTTCCGCCGACATCTGAATCTCGTTCAGCTGGTCGCTGTAGTCCGAGATGGCGAGACTTTGGCCGGCCGTGGCGCGATAGGAAGAGAAGATCGAGGCGAGCCCGTTCATGCCGGAGATCGCGCTGACCGTGAGCAGGCTCATCAACAGGATCAGCGGCACGAAGCCGGAGGTGATCTGTGCGCGAATGCCGAATTTATTCCAGAAATGCAACATGATAGTCCTCTTATGCTCACTGGCTCTTCGGCAGATAGGTAGCAATGTTCTCAGGTGTGACGAGTTCGAAGGGAACGTTGTTTTCGCGCGGCACCTTCTCTTTGCGGATCAGCTTGACGGCAGCGTCGACAGCGGCAGCGCCCTGCCCGACGGCGCTCTGGAGAATGGTCACGTCGAGATCGCCGGCGACCATCGCGGCGAGCGCGTCGTCGGTCGCGTCGACGCCGGCGACGACGACATCTTTCATCGGCATGCCGGCCTTCTTCATGGCCCGGATCGCGCCGAGCGCCATCTCGTCATTATTGGCGATAGCAGCGTCGAACTTGACGCCGGCCGACAGCCATTCCTGCATCTGCTGGTCGGCAAAATCGCTCGACCAATAGGCCGCCTGCCGCTCGACAATCTGAAGGCCATTGCAATCCTGGGTGGCAATGACGTCTGATATATCCTGGGTGCGGGCACGGGCGGCGGCGTGAAATGGTTCGCCCATCAGCACGACGACGCGGCCTTTGCCTTTAAGGAGCGCGCAGACCTGCTTGGTCTCCAGCGTTCCGGATTCCTTCTCGTTGGAGGCGACCACCACCTGATTATCAGGCAAGTCCAGCAGGTTGGAAGGAACGTTGTTGATGTAGACCAGCGGAATGCCGGCATCTGCCGCCATCTTGGTCATTTGCGGCCCGAGGTCGCCATCGGAGACGGCAAGGATGATGGCGTCGACCTTGTCGGCAATGAGCTTCTGCACCTGCTGCTTCTGGAGCTCCTTGTCGCCATTGGCATTCTCGGTGACGAGCTTGAGGCCGGATATCGTCTGCCCATGCGAGACGACGCCGTTCAGAAGCGCCGTCCTGAATTTGTCGAGACCGGACATCGAAACCCCGATCGTCTGGGCATGGGCAGCAGAGATCGATATCGCCAAGGCGATGGATGCAAGCGTAGCCGTTTTCATGAATTCCTCTGCGCAATTCGAATATGAAAGGGTTATTTCAAATTTTGGTTAAATTTTACTTTTCTTCCGGAAGCAAAAGTCAAGCGCGAGGAGATGATTTCGGCGGCGATCGACCGGACTTGAAGCGCATCACACCAAACTTGATGCGATGCGCTTAAATCTTTGTTCTTATGAAGATTAGCGCCCACCAAAGCCGGAGCTGACGGTGATACCCTTGTAGATCACCCTCTGCAGCACGATGGCCAGGATGACACCCGGCACCATGGAGATCGTCGCACCGGCCATGATGTAATTCCAGGCGGTGCCCTGCTGTGTCTGGAACAGGGTGAGCCCGAGCGGCAGCGTGGCCATTTCGACGCCGCTGGTGGCGATCAGCGGCCAGAGGAAACTCTTCCATTGTGCGATGAAGGTGAACAGCGCCAGCAGGCCGATGGCGGGCATGGCAAGCGGAACGATGACCGTGACCAGGATGCGCAGGCGCGAAGCTCCGTCCATCATCGCAGCCTCGTCGAGATCCTTGGGAATGCCGAGGATGAACTGCCGCAGCAGAAAGGTGCCGAAAGAGCTGAAGGCGACCGGCAGGATCATGCCGTGATAGGTGTTGATCCAGCCGAACTTGCTGACGATGAGGAAGAGCGGAATGACCAACATCACCTGCGGGATCATCAGCGTGCTGAGATAGGTAAGCAGCAGCCCCTCCCGGCCGGGAAACCTCAGCCGGGCGAAGGCGTAGGCGGACAGGCAGGATACCGCAATCACGATCGCCGTAACGCCGCAGGCGACCACGAAAGAATTCAACAGGAAGGTTCCGAACGGCAGGGAAACCAGGGCTTCGACGAATGTTCCCCAATGGTACTCCTCAGGGAAGATGCGGACCGGCACGGCCATCACCTCGGCATTGGAGCGCACCGCGTTCGACACCATCCAGAAGAAGGGGAAGAGGAAAAGCAGCGCGATCAGCGAAAGTGCCGTGTAGCTGACGAAGGTGCCGACACGCCGCAATATGCGGTGACGATGCTGAGACACGGAATGCGGATGCCGTGAGGTCGGATCAATCGTCATAGTGCACCCATTTGCGCTGCATGTGGAATTGCAGGATGGTGAGCGCCATGATCATGACGAACATCACCCAGGCCAATGCCGAGGCATAGCCCATCTGGAAGTTGGTGAAGCCTTTCTGGTAGATGGCAAAGCCAAGCGTGGCCGTCGCCGAGCCCGGGCCGCCGCGCGTCATCGCGAATATCTCGTCGAAGACCTGCAGCGAGGTGATCGCTGTCATCACGGTGCCAAAGAAGACGGTCGGCGAGATGAGCGGCAGGCGGATGCGCCAGAAGCGCTGCCAGGCATTGGCGCCGTCGATCGTCGCCGCCTCGAGATAATGCTTCGGCACGAGGTCGAGCGCGGCGTTGAACATCACGACGTTATAGCCGACATTCGCCCACAGGGTGACGAGCACGACAGCCTGCATGGCCCAGGTCGAGCTCAGCAGGAAATTCGGCAGACCGAGGCCGAGCGCGCGGACGATGGTGTCGGCCAGCCCGTCCGGCGTGAAGATGAGCAGCCATACCACCGATGCTGCGATCGTCGGCGTGAAGGTCGGCAGGAAGAAGATCACCCGGAAGATCGCCTTGCCGCGCTTCAGGCTCGATATCCAGACCGCGAGCGTCAGCGAGACGATAATATTCAGCGCCAGATACTCGACGGCGAAGAACAGCGTGTTGCGGAGTACGGTGTAGAAGGCCGGATCGACAGTGAAGAGCCTGATATAATTCTGGAAGCCGACGAAGGACGGCGTCGAGATCAGCTGCCAATTGGTAAAACTGAGCG
Organism: Rhizobium acaciae; assembly: GCF_025941625.1. Classification (NCBI taxonomy): domain Bacteria; kingdom Pseudomonadati; phylum Pseudomonadota; class Alphaproteobacteria; order Hyphomicrobiales; family Rhizobiaceae; genus Rhizobium; species Rhizobium acaciae. The sequence continues at coordinate 116,777 of NZ_JAPCZO010000009.1, read as the reverse complement.
CCAGCGACGCCAGGATCGGCAGAGCCATGAAGACCATGAAGCCGAGGAAGCTCGGCAGCAGGAACAGCATGGCTGTCTGCGTCTCCGGCTTCAGGAAGCGCCGGGGCCGACCGGGCTGCAAGGAAACTTCGGCAACAGCGCTTTGCGACATGTCTTCCTCCATGCGCGGCAGGTCCTGCCGCGGGCGGGCGCTAGCGCGTCCTGTCGGACGCGCTCGCTTTATTGCTGCGCGAGGCTCTGGATGGACTCCATCGTCTGCTTGGCATCGGCGCTGCCGGCGAAAGCCGGCGGGAAATACTGGTTGAAGAGGTTTTCCACCGCTGCCCAGTTGTTGGTGATCACGTAGGGCACGGAGTGCGCCAGGGAATAGTCGATGGCCTCGCCGCCATTGGTGATGTCCTTGGCCGCCACCTTGTACCAGGCGGATTGCGCCGCCGTGCGCGCCGGCAAGGCACGACCCTGCTCGGCGAGATAGGATAAGGCTTCCGGGCTGGTCAGCACCTGGATCGCCTTCCAGGCCGCATCCTTGTTCTTACTTGACGTGGAAATACCGAAGCCGGAGCCTGCGGTGACGGCGGAAAGTTCGCCCTCATCGCGCGGCAGGGTGGTGAGGCCGATCTTGAACTTCGCCTGGTCCTTCATGCCGATAATCGACCAGGGGCCGTCGATATACATGGCGACATTGCCCGAATTGAACCGGCCCTGGACGACATCACCGGGATCCGCGCCACCCGACGGGACCAGCGGCGCGATCTTATCCTTGGCGGCGAAGCCGATCAGCCTGTCGGCGGCGGCAACTGCGCTCGCACTGGTCAAGTCAAGCTCGCCGGCGTCGTTGACGTATTTATCGCCCCAGGCCGCGGCCAGGACCGAATAGTTGGTCGGGGTGACGCCAAAGCCGTACTTGCCGTCCTTCGTCAGCTTCTTGGCGGCATCGGTGAACTCGGCAAGCGTCCAGCCCGGCTTCGGCAGCGGAACGCCAGCGGCTTCGAGCGCGTCCTGGTTATAATAGATGACCCACGGACCGACATCGTAAGGCAGGCCGTAAAGCTGCTTGTCAACGGACATGCCGCCGATGATCGAAGGGGTGAAGGCGCCGACGTCGAACTTATCGGCCTCGATCCGGTCATTCAGGGGCTCGAGCAGCGAATAGAAGTTCGGCATCCTCAGTGACTGCATGGAAACGATGTCGGCGAGCTGTCCCGATGCCGCCAGCACCGGCAGCCGCGTCCAGTAGTCGACCCAGCCCGTCGTCGTCAGCGTCACCTTGATATCGGGATACTTGGCGGTCACCATCTCTGCCAGGTGCTGCCAACTCTTGGTGTCGGTTTCGGAGCCGGTCCACATCTGCCAGGTCAGGTTGACCTGCTCGGCCGATGCGGCTGTGGCAAAAAGACTGCTGCCGATAGCGGCAAGCAAAAGCGTTTTCTTCAGAACCTTCATGGGTTTCTCCTCCCTCCATGAACGCAAAGGACACGCGAGTGCGATCGAGCTCACGCCTTCAGGACGATCTCGATCACCGGCACGGTAACGTCCGGGCGCCGGACCGGCAGTTCGAGCGTGATCATGCCTTCCGGCACCGTCACGCCGATATTGGAATCCACATCTTTGGCATGGCTCAGCCAGTGCACCTCGCTGGCGTCGTGCAGGAACTGCGCATAGGCGATCCTGTCGGCGAGACCTTCGATGTGGATGTGGCGGTAAGGCCAATTGTAAACATGCAGATAAAGGCGGTTGCCGCGCTGGGTATAACGGCAGCCAGCAGGCACCGGATAGCGGGATGGCCCTGCCCCATAGATGGAACGTCCGTTGACTTCCATCCAGTTCTGATAGACCTCGAGCGCGCTGATGGCGCGCGCATCGAGCGTGCCCCGGCCGGTCGGGCCGACATTCATCAGGAGGTTGCCGCCGAGTGCGACGGAATCGATCAGCAGCTGGATGATCTGCTCCGGGCTTTTCCAGGTATTTTCGTCGCGGTGATAACCCCAGGAGCCGCTGAAGGTATGGCAGGCTTCCCAGAGCACCCCCTGGCTGGCGATGGCGGGGGCGACCCGCGGCGTATATTGCTCCGGCGTCGTCACGTCAGGCAGGGTGCCGGGCGGCAGGTCGAGGCGGTTGTTGACGATGATGCCGGGCTGCAGCTCGCGCACCAGATCGACCAGCCGCTCGCTCTCCCAATCGGCGCGCCCCTTGCCGGGCAGGCCATGATATTCGCGCCCGGGATAGCTGAAATCGAACCAGATGATATCGATGCGGCCGAAGCCGGTCAGAAGCTCGCGCACCTGTTCGCGCATATAGGCAGCGTAGTTGGCGATGTTACGGCCGGCATTCAGCGCCTTGGCGTCGGGATGGTTGCGCAAGGGATGGTGAACGTCGATCGGGAAATCCGGATGGTGCCAGTCAAGCAGCGAATAGTAGAAGCCGATCTTCAGCCCTTCGGCGCGGAAGGCTTCGACCAGCGGCGTGAGCAGATCTTTGCCGCAGGGTGTGTTCGGCGCCTTGTAGTCCGTTACCTTGCTGTCCCACAGGCAGAAACCCTCATGATGCTTGGTCGTCACCACGACATATTTCATGCCGGCAAGACGCGCCCGGCGGGCCCACTCCTTGGGATCGTAGAGATCGGGATCGAAATTGTCGAAATAGCGCTGGTAATGCTCGTCGGTCAGCTCTTCGCGGTTTTTCAACCATTCGTGCCGGGCTCCTAAGGCATAGAGGCCCCAATGGATGAACATGCCCAGGCGATCCTGGCTGAACCAGGCGTGTTTCTCCGCCCCTCCCGATGCCGGATTTTCCGGCTGGCGTTCCGAACTCGTCACAGGTTTCTCCTCCCTGTTTCCGGCTCAACATCATATCGAACCGGTTCGGTGAATGATCATCACGCCTCATCCGATGTCTGTCAAGTCGAAATTCGGGATCGCAAAATCACAAGACAAACCCTGTGAAACGTCTGATTTGAAGCAAGAATGTTGCGCCAACCAATAAAATCGGACATAACAAGGCATTAGAACCGGTTCGACAGACATGACCACGATACGAGACGTAGCGCGCCTTGCGGGGGTTTCCATCTCGACCGTCTCGCTGGCGCTCAACAGCCCGAAGCGGGTCGGCGTCGAGACGCTTGACCGCATCCAGCAGGCGATAAAATCGACCGGTTACCGCATCGACCCGGTGGCCCAGACGCTGGCGCGCGGACGCAGCTCGTTGATCGGTTTCGTTTCGGCCAATCTCGGCAACATGTTCTTCGGCGACATCCGTCGAGAGATCGAGCACCAGGCGCTCGACCACGGCTATTTCGTCCTGATCGCCGACTCCTCCGGCAGGGCCGATCTCGAACGGGCGCTGCTGGAGCGGCTGGAAGCGCAGAAGATCGCCGGCATTGCGCTGGCGGCAAACGGGCACGGCGAGGAGTACGCCACGTTCCTGCGCGATTTCAAAACCCCGATCGTGATGTTCGACCAGAAGGTGGAAGGGGCGGAACGCGATTTTGTCGGTTCCGACAACCCGCTGACCACCACCATCCTGACGGAACATCTGCTGCAGCTCGGCCACAGGCGGATCGGCTTCATCTCCGGGCCGAGCGGCCTGCACACTGCCGACGAGCGCCTGAAGGGTTTCATGAACACGATGGCCGGCGCCGGCGTGGACATCGATCCTTCGCTGGTGGTCGAAGGCGGCTACACCCGGACTGGCGGCCATGCACAGGCCATGCGCCTGCTCACCCGTCGCGATCGGCCGACCGCCATCATCGGCGCCAACAACATGACGGGCCTCGCAGCACTGCAGGTCATGCAGGAGATGGGCTTCCGCTGCCCTGACGACGTGTCGCTGGCGATGGTCGACGACGTACCCTGGAGCAACGTCATCACACCCCGCATCACGATGGTGGTGCAGGATGCGCAGAAGCTTGGCGAATTGGCCGCACAACGTCTGCTGGCAAGAATAGCAAGCCCGGAAGCCGCTGCCGCGCCGCCTGAGGATTTCATCCTGACGCCGAGATTCGTACGCGGAGAGTCGACCAAGCGGCTGTGAGTGCTTCTACCGATCCTCACGCATACGCCAAATCCGCGCCGAGAGACGCAAGCGCCAGTGCCGGATTTTCACTGGTCGGCCCTTATCCATTGAAAGGCGGCCAAATTTGTCATACATGTGTGATGAATCGTGAATTTCGCAATGCCGCGCGTTTGACCGGCATTCGGATCAAAGCCGATGCGGGGGCAGGCGTGGCTATGCAGGTGAAGGATCGCAGCAAAGGCTCCGGGTCGCTGGTCTCACAGGTCGGCGAAAGCCTCCGGCAAGCCATATTGAGCGGCCAGTATTCCGCCGGCGACAAGCTTCCGAGTGAACACGAGCTGACCGAAACGCACAGCGTCAGCCGCACCGTCGTGCGCGAGGCGGTGGCAGCACTTCGCTCCGACGGGCTTGTCGAGGTGCGCCAGGGGGCCGGGATTTTCGTACTCGGCGCCGATCCGGCGCTCTCCGCGCGGAAAGTCGACAAGGCCCGTGTCGCCTCCGATCTTGAAGTACTCGAGATCAGAACACCTGTCGAAATCGAGGCGGCGGGCCTTGCAGCCCTGCGCCGCTCGCCGGCACAGGAGGAAGCGATATTCGAATGTCACCGGAAAATCCTCCAGTGCATCGCGAGCGATCAATCCATTCGCGATGCGGATCTCGAGCTCCATGCCGCAATCGCCGAAGCCACGAACAATCCGCTGTTCAGGCAGTTCCTGGAGTCCCAGGGTTCGGCGATCATCCCGCAGTCGAGGCTCGTCCCGGAAACGAGGACAGCCGAACAGACCGCCTATCGAAAGCTGATCCACAGGGAGCACGAGGCAATCGTCGTCGCCATCTCGGACAGAGACGATCAAGCTGCCCGCAATGCCATGCGCGACCATCTGGTCGGCAGCCAGGCGAGGTACCGCAATCTGCTAAGAGATCTGCGCAGCTTTACAAGCTGACACCTGATCCGGAATTGCGTGGAAGTCGGGCCGATTATGTACGCCCCGACCGGCAGGCGCTGGATGTGGCCCGAGGCTCTTGGCGCAAGGCCGCTCCTGAGCGTGGCTATTGGCGCGAATTGTCCGTTATTTGTCCGGCGCACGCATTTTCCCCTGTCTTCAAATCGCCGAATATGACTTCATGACCAACCCGCATGGAGCAAAAAATGTCCGGCCACGATACTATCCTTCTCGTTATCGACGCCCAGGAGTCCTTCAGGCACCGCGATTACTGGGATGAAAACCTCGCCCCCGCCTATATCGATCGTCAGCAGGCTCTGATCGATGGCGCGGAAGCCGATGGAATACCCATCATCCAGATCTTCCATGTCGATGAAAATGGGCCGTTTTCGGAAGCATCCGGGTTCGTCAGCACACTCGCCCCGCTCAGGATCGCTCCCAAGGCGACGTTCAGGAAGAACCGCCATAGCGCCCTGGTCGGTTCCGGTCTCGACGTGTGGCTGACCGAGAACGGCGTCCGTCGGATCCTCGTCTCCGGCATCCGCACCGAACAGTGCTGCGAGACCACGACCCGCCACGCCTCGGATCTCGGCTATCAAGTCGACTATGTCGGCGAAGCGACCCTGACCTTTCCGATGACCGACGCCGCAGGACGCACCTGGAGCGCCAAGGAAATCCGGGACCGGACCGAACTGGTCCTGTCGGGCCGTTTCGCTCGGATCGCGACCGTCGAACAGGCCCTGGCGGAGCGCGGAAAGTCACTCACCGCATGACGGACGCCGCGCAGCCCTTCGATATTCCGGTCTTCGTCGTCGTGCCGCCGCGCGTGCTGTTGCTCGACGTGGCCGGCCCGATCGAAGTGCTGCGCAAGGCGAACCTCGAACAGCGCACGGTGCGTTTTACCGTGACCTATATCGGCCCATCGGCGACGGTCGGCAGCTCGATCGGTCTTGCCGTTACGGGCGTCGCCGCGTTACCCGAGCGCTTGCCCGATTCCGCACTTGTCGTCATTGCCGGCAGCGCCGATGCCCCCATGGAAAACAACCGCCCGTGGGACGAACAGGAACGCGCCGAGCAGGCTGCCATCGTCGCATGGCTGAAGCGCGCCATTCTTCCGGGAATTCGTCTGGTCTCGATCTGCTCGGGCGCATTGCTCGCTGCCCAGGCCGGCATGCTCGACGGCCGCGATTGCACCACCCATCACGCCTGCATAGAGGATCTGGTAAGGCTCGCACCGACCGCGCGCGTCCGGGACAACCGGCTCTATGTCGAGGATGGAGACCGCCTCACCAGCGCCGGCATCACCGCCGGCATAGACCTCATGCTGCATATCGTTGCCGAAGCGGCGGGACATGCCTGTGCGCTTGCGGTGGCGCGATATCTTGTCGTCTATCTCAGGCGCGGCGGCTCGGATCCGCAACTTTCGCCCTGGCTCGAAGGTCGCAACCATATCCACCCGGTCATTCACCGTGCACAGGATGCAGTGGTCGCCAACCCGTCTGAGGATTGGTCGGTGGCGTCGCTCGCCCGCCTCTGCGGTGCCAGCCCGCGCAACCTTTCACGGCTGTTCAACGAGCAAACGGGCATGAGCGTTACGGATTTCGTCAACCTTATGCGCGTGGCTCTTGCCCGCGAGATGCTCGCCGGTTCACGGCTGGACATGGAGGCCGTTGCGATGCGCGCCGGCTTCGGCTCGGCGCGGCAGCTCCGCCGCGCCTGGAACCGCCTGAATGACGGCCCGCCGAGCGCGGCACGGTCAAGGCTGCCCGTCGGTTCATAGACTGCTCGCCGCCGGTCACCAGATCGCGATCACGATCGCGGACATATTGCCTCGCAATTTTCGCGTTGAAGCGTTTGCCGCGATGGCTTGATGCCGCATGCGCTCGGAAAGAGATCCGTCTGGGGCATACATCTGTGGAAACGACGGCGCATCTGGCTTAAGAAATGACTGCGCGCCCGCTGCTTCCCGTCGCTCCTGCGATGGGGGATGCATCGATGGAATTCGACGGGCTGCTTACCCATCCGCGACTGAAAGCTAGTTGAAAGCTTCGACGTCATAGGAAGGGGCAGCATCGTGGAGGAGACACGGGTCAAGGTGACGAGACGACGATGCTAGCAAACCACAGGAGGAGATTTCCATGCGTTCTTCACGCAGCCTTTTTCACACCGTCGCTTTTTCGGCGCTTCTCGCCGCAGCATCTTTCGCGACCAGCGCCGCACATGCGGCCGATAAGATCACCATCATGGTCGGCGGTTATGAGAAGCAGATCTATCTGCCCGCCAAGCTTGCCGAATCGCTCGGATACTTCAAGGACGAGGGGCTCGACGTCGAACTGCTGAATGAAGCTGCCGGCGTCGATGCCGAAAACCAGCTTCTGGCCGGCGCTGTCCAGGGCGTGGTCGGCTTCTACGACCATTGTGTGGACCTGCAGGCCAAGGGCAAATTCGTCGAATCCATCGTCCAGTTCAGCCAGGCGCCGGGCGAAGTCGAGATGGTTTCGAGCAAACATCCTGACATCAAATCGCCGGCCGACTTCAAAGGCAAGACCCTCGGCGTCACCGGTCTCGGCTCGTCCACCAACTTCCTGACCCTCTTCATGGCCTCGAAGGCCGGCCTGAAGCCCGGTGACGTCGTGACGGTTCCGGTCGGCGCCGGCGGCACCTTCATCGCCGCCATGCAACAGGATCAGATCCAGGCCGGCATGACGACAGAGCCGACGATCTCGCGCATGATCAAGACCGGCGAGGCGAGCGTACTCGTCGACATGCGCACGGTCGAGTCGACCCGTCAGGCGCTCGGTGGCACCTATCCGGCCGCCTCGCTCTACATGGAAGCCTCCTGGATCGACGCGCACAAGGAAGAGGCACAGAAGCTCGCCAACGCCTTCGTCAAGACGCTGCGCTACATCAACACGCATTCCGCCGCCGAGATCGCGGACAAGATGCCGAAGGACTTCTACGTCGGCGACAAGGACGGCTACATCAAGGCTCTCGACGACGGCAAGGGCATGTTCACATCTGATGGCGTCATGCCGGAAGACGGTCCGAAGACCGTGCTTGCCGTGCTCTCGGAGTTCTCCAAGAACGTCAAGGGCAAGCAGATCGACCTTTCCAAGACCTACACGACGGAATTCGTCAAGAACGTCAAGTAAGGCGTCGCGTCGCTTCCGGCTCCAGCCGGAAGCGACCTCCCGATCGATCCATGGGCATTGCGTGCACGCGCCCAAAGCACGCCTCAGGCATCATCATGCAAAATAACAAGAACCAGATCCCGGCGATCGAGCTGATCAACGTCAGCCGCCGCTTCGTCTCGCCGACCGGCAAGTCCCTTACGGCCTTGCGCGATTTCAACATGACGGTTGCCCGCGGAGAGTTCGTCGCGGTCGTCGGCCCCACCGGATGCGGCAAATCGACGACGCTCAATCTTGTGACGGGTCTCGCACGCCCCAGTGCCGGTGAAGTCCGGTTGATGGGCGGTCCGATCACCGGCATTGACCCGCGTGTCGGCTTCGCGTTCCAGACCGACGCACTCTTTCCCTGGAAGAACGTCATCGACAACGTCATGGTCGGCCCGCTGTTTCGGGGCAAGTCGCGCACTGAAGCGGAAAAGAGCGCACGCGACTGGCTGGCCCGCGTCGGCCTTTCGAAGTTTGTGCATCATTATCCCCACCAACTTTCTGGCGGCATGCGCAAGCGCGTCTCCCTGGCACAGACCTTCATCAACGAGCCGGAAATCCTGCTGATGGACGAGCCGTTTTCGGCTCTTGACGTGCAGACCCGCACCGTCATGCACGAAGAGCTCTTGAAGCTGTGGGCGGAGCGCAAGGCCTCGGTGGTGTTCGTGACCCACGACCTCGAAGAGGCTGTCGCGCTCGCCGACAAGGTCTATGTCCTGACCGCCGGCCCCGCGACGGTAAAGTCGGTCTACACGATCGATCTCCCCCGTCCGCGCGTCGTGTCGGAAATCCGCTACGAGCAGAGCTTCATCGACTATTGCAAGACGATCTGGGAGGACCTCCGCGAGGAAGTCGAGACCAGCTACCGCCGCGCGAGCGAAGCGGCCTGAGGGAGGATATCATGGCACACACCACTCTTGAGGCCGGTTCGGCCACCATGTTTCGGCCGGGCACGTCGGACACGGAAATCGAGGCATCGGCGCTGAAGGCGATGCGCCGGCGCAAGACGCTGGTACGCTTCTGCCAGATCGCCATCCTCGTCTTCGTGATCGGCATGTGGGAGCTCTCCTCCAACATGCAGTGGATCGATCCGTTCTTCTATTCGAGCCCGAGCGGCGTCGTTCAGCGTCTCTACGAATGGGCAACAGAAGGCACTACGGAGGGGTCGCTCTGGTATAATCTATGGGTGACGATGGAGGAGGCCTTGATCGGCTTCTTCGCGGGTTCGATCACCGGCGTCTTCGTCGGCATCGGTCTTGGCCGCAACCGCTTCCTGTCGGACATCTTCTCCGTCTATATCAAGGCGATCAACTCGATACCGCGCGTCGTTCTCGCCCCAATCTTCATCATGATCATGGGTCTCGGCCTGCCTTCCAAGGTTGCGCTCGCCTTCATCATGGTGTTCTTCGTCGTCTTTGCAAACGCCTTCCAGGGTGTGCGCGAGGCCGACCGCAACATGATCGCCAATGCCCGCATTCTTGGCGCCTCGGACTGGCGGGTCACCCGCACGGTGGTCATTCCCTCGGCGATGAGCTGGATCTTCGCCAGTCTGCACGTGTCCTTTGGTTTCGCGATCATCGGCGCAATCGTCGGCGAATTCGTCGGCGCCCGCTTTGGCATCGGTCAGCTCATCTCGATCGCCAAGGGTACCTTCGATGCCGCCGGCATGTTCGCCGCAATCCTCCTCGTCATGGTCGTCACGCTTTTTGCCGAATACATCATGACATTGATCGAGAACCGCCTGGCGAAATGGCGTCCGCAGCAGCACCTCGATACCCAGTGATCCAATCGACCTCCTCCCAAAGAAGGCCGGGCGCCCATGCCCGGCCTTCCTTCATTCGATGCACTTGGGTCTAAGCGAGCGGCAGCCGCACCGTCACGACGAGCCCACCGCCTTCCGCATCATCGAGCGAGACTGAACCTCCGGCGCCTTCGACAACCTCCCGAACGATCGCAAGCCCCAGACCGCTCCCCTCGGCTTCGGTCCCGATGATCCGGTAGAATCGTTCGAAAACCTGCTCGCGCTCGCCGCTCGGAATTCCCGGCCCGTTATCCTCGACGGTTACCACGGCGTTGCCGTGCGCCTGCCCAACGGCGACGGTCACCCGTCCATTCGGGCGGGTATAGCGGATCGCATTGTCTATGAGGTTGACCAACATCTCGCGCAGCATCGTCGCGTCGCCGTCGACAATGACCGGGCGGACGGCTTCCAGGCCGACGTCGATGTTGCGCTTAAGCGCCTCTTCGGCAAGCGCTTCCAGGATCTCGCGGGCGGCCTTCGTAAGGTCGGCCGCATCGTTGCGCGGGCGCCGGCTTCCGGGCTCGGCCCGCGACAAAGTCAGAAGCTGGCTGGCGAGACGCGAAATCTGCTTCGTGCTGGTGCGAAGGGCGACAAGCGCCTCGTCGCGGCGAGCCGCATCGGCTTCGCGGGCCGCCACGCTCGCCTGGGTCGAAATCAGCGCCAGTGGGGTTCGCAGTTGATGCGCAGCATTCGATACGAACCGTCGCTGCGCGGCCATCTGGTTCTGGACGCGCTCCATGTAGTCGTTCAGGGCGTGAACGAGAGGCTGCAGCTCGCTCTGCACCATCTCCGGCGGCAGCGGATCGAGACGGTTGCGCCCGCGCTGGCGCAGGGCGTCCCGCAGTCTCAGAGCAGGCGCCAAGCCCCGCTGAAGCCCGAGGATGGTCACCAGGCTTGCGACGAAGACGAGCACGAACTGCTTCGAAAAATCTGAGAGCCACAGCTGCCTTCGCATCGCATACTGGCTGTTATGCGTAACGGCGACGGTGACGGAGATCGTGCCGTCATCGGGAAGGCCGACGACAGGATGGTCGAGCATCAGGACGCGCACATCGGCGCCATGGAACGCACGATCCTCGCCTGCCTGCTGGACGGCCGGCAACGGCAGGTCGGGAAGACCACTCACCAGGCTGCCCCATACGGTGATGACCTGGTAAAATACCCGGTCGCCGAAGCCCGTATCGAACATCTCCAGCGCAGCAGGCGGCACGTCCACCTGAACATTGCCGCCCTCGTCGACGCGGACGGCTTCGGCAATGACACGCGCCGATGCCAGAAGTGTTCGATCCGTCACCAGCTTTGCTGTGGCGTCAGCCGTCCAGAAGCTGTCGTAAAGATTGAAGCCGATCGCCCCGAACAGGGTCAGCAGCACCCAGCAGAGCAACTGCACCCTCAGGCTCCGGCTGAGCCGCGCGACCGTCGCGCCCATCTTGGTGACGAGGCTACTGGACATGTCTGAGGAGGTAGCCGAGCCCGCGCAATGTGGCAATTTGAACCGAACTGCTCTCGAGTTTCTTTCGCAGCCGGTGGACGTAGATCTCGATGGCGCTCGGATCCGCCTCGTCGTCGAAACCGAACACGCTTTCAGAAAGGGCGGCTTTCGAGACTGTGTTGCCAAGCTTCATGACGAGCTGTTCAAGAACGGCATATTCGCGCGGCGTCAGTTGCAGCAGCTCGCCTGCGACAAAAAACTGCCGCGCCCCGCCGGAGAAACGCAGGTTGCCGACAGTGATTTCGGATGATGCCCGGTCCTGGCCGCGGCGGACCACTGCGCGAATCCTCGCTTCGAGCTCGGCGATTTCGAAGGGTTTGGCGAGATAGTCGTCGGCACCGCTGTCAAGCCCTGCAACACGGCCGTCCAGGCTCGCATTCGCGGTCAAGATGATGACCGGCAGCTTGTTTCCGGACTGCCGCAATCGCTTCAACAGCGTCAACCCGTCAAGCTTGGGCAGCGCCAGGTCGAGGATCATTGCCGAATACTCCGCCACCTTGAGCATATGCTCCGCGTCCTCGCCGTCATGGGCAATGTCGATAGCGTATTGCGCCTGTCGCAGGGCTTTACCCAGCCAGGCCGCCAGATCCTTGTTGTCCTCCACCACAAGCAGTCGCATCCGACCTCCTTAGCATGGGCAGGCGGTCCGGCGGAAGCGCGGCACGGTTTCCTCAGCTGATGCTTGGCCTCAGTTCCCGACCGAAGCAGAAAGAGATGCTATCACCTGCGATCGCCCTAAGCGTCGTCGACGAGCGCCCCCATCGGCGCTTCCGGAATGGTCTTCGACCGCAACCGCGACGTCCCGGTCTCCGGCGCCTCGGTTCCCCAGATTTCGATCTGGGTTAGCGCCGGATAGGGCGAGGCGTCCTCGGCCTTGATCAGACCGTGCAGTTCCACCCATTCCACGATGCAGGGCTCTATGGGAAAGCCCTGGGCGACGCCCGATTTCACCAGCGGAAAGCAGGAGGTCTTGCCGTTCGAAAAGGTGATGCTGGCCTCTTCCCACCAGGAATCATGCGGGAAGTCGGCCCGGAGATAGAAAACGATCTCGTCGATCCTGACCGGCCTGCCGAATTCCACCGTCAGCGCTGCTTGCGGATCGCGATTGATGCCCCAGCTCGTATAGGGCCAGAAGCCGTGATCATCGTTGGCCTTTTCGCCGTCGATCGCGTTGCGCGCGGCAAACACCGCTTCGCCGCGGGTCTCGACATTGGCGCGCGCATGCGGAAACAGAGCCCGATTGGCGTGATCGTCCCAGGGGTTCAGGGCGAGATTGCGCCGATGAATGATCTCGTCCGGCCGCGTGCTTCGCGCTGAAAGCCGGTGGATATCGCCCCTGAAGGCATTTGGCGAATAGGGTTTGTGCTTATCGCCGAAGGGCACGGCGAGCGAATAGGCGCATTCCTTCATATAGACCAGGCCGGGTTGGATCGCGCCATCAAGGGAGAGGAAGACATGCCCGGGCTCGGAGACCTCCACGACCACGCGATCGCCTTCGCGATAGCTCTGGCGATAGACCAGGAACGTCTCGTCCCGGCCTGTGGAACTCGCCAGCACCGCCCCATCGGCATCCACGATCTTCAGCGTCACTTCCATGCTCGCCCTCCCCAGAGCATGATGCCGAAAAGTGTGAGCGTTTTTCGGGCGACATCATGCTCTAACTCTTTAATTTAGAACAGGATTCAGACTTTAGGCCGACCCGGCCTAAATCATCCTGTTCTAGACGATCTGCAATCTCAGCAGCCTGCCGGCAAACGGCAGGCGCAGCCGGTAGATTTTCTCGGGCCAGGCCGATCTCAGCCGGGCGTCCTCCACGACGATTTCGTCGATTTCGATCTCGCCGGCGCCGTCGACAAAAATGCTGCCGAGGTCGGCCAGGTCGATCCTGTCCGGGCTGACGGTCGGCGCCAGGCATGTCATCAGCGACAGGACCGCCGGCTTGCCGCCGTCATAGGTGTCGACGATCTCGACATGGCGGCCGCGCAGCAGGGAAACGACGCGGCGGTAGCTGTGCAGTTGCGCTTCGGGGGGATAGGCGCCTGATATATCGAGCGATATGCGCGCGCGCTCCTCGCCAAACTCGACCTCGACGTCGCGCGCGCCGAATGTTTCGCCGGCCGACTGCATGACGCCTTCGAATGTCGGCAGGTTGTGGAACGCCGACTGCATCGTCCATATCTCGTAGCGCCGCGCCGAAAAGGTTTTTGCCGTATAGGTCTCGACGCCGACATCGATCAGGAACGGACGGCCGTTCTTGTAAAGCGTCACGCTTCCGACATCGTTGTGATTGTGGCCCTCGCCGTTGTTGCCGCCCTTGACGGCAAGTGAAAACTGGCCGTCGCGGGCGATGAACAGGCCGATGCCGGGATAGAAGATATCGCGCCGGGATGCAGGATGCGGCGGAGCGGCAGCGGAAGGCGTCGGGCCGACCAGCAGTTCCTGCACGCGATACCAGAGGTTCCATTCCCCGGGCAGGTGCGGATTGCCGGACGTGGCCCTGTCGGCTGCCGCGAACTCAGCCAGCATCTCAGAGCCGACAGCCTGTCCGAACAGGTATTCGCGCGCGCTGCAGGGTTCGACCACCGCGGAAGAATCCGCGAAGTTGAAATAGTAGCGGCCGGCCACATGCATATGGGCAATATATTCGGCCATGTTGCGGATCTTCGGCTGCTGCCAAAATCGGCCGAACAGGCCCGGCGCCACCCCATCCAGGATGGTCAAAGCCCCATGCAAGCAGAGCGCGGCGTGGCGGTAATAGAGCACGCCCTCCTCGCAGGCGCCGTCCTCGGCATAGTCCTTCAGGAAGGCGTCGAGGCTGCCGAGCGCCTTTTTGACGACGGCGTGGCGCGTGAGCTGATCTGTCTTCAGGGAGAAGACCGTCAACAGGACGTTCTGGCTTATCCATGCCGTCCAGTTGTTCATCCGCTCCTCGCCGCGGCCCATCCACCAGAAATGCCGGCCGAGATAGGGCGAGAGGATGCGGATATCGATCTCGCGCTCTACGCGTGCCGTAATCTCGGGGCTGATGCCGTCGAGCTCGTCGCGAAGCAACGCGACGATGGTGGCAAGCAGGGCGGCCGTTTCGGCGGCGAAGAGATCGACGACCGGCTGCGAATTGTCGGGAAGCGGCAAGCGCGCGCCGCTTCGTTCATAGGCGTTATGCGCCGGAAGCTGCCAGCCGCTCTCCTCCGCGATCAGGAAGATGCCATCGACGATCTTCGGCAGGAACCGCGCCTTGCCTTCAATGAGTTCACCGAGCACCAGATTGTTCAGCATCCGCCGCCGCGTGAAATAAAGCTCCTCGAAGCGCGAGCGGTTGCCCGTTGCGGTGAACTCCTGGTAATCCGAGGCCGCAATCAGCGGCCAGGCGCGTGCAAGCGTCTCTTCGGCCTCCTGAATGACCAGATCCCGTACCGCTTGCGGCACAGTGCTCCATCGGGCGCGATCGGAGCAGACCGCCCTGGGCGTGAAATCGCCCAGCACATCCGGCAGCTCCCCTGAAATCTCGCTGAACATGTCTCTCCCCGTACCGGAAAAGCATCGATGGGTGTTTGGTCTGCATGCTCACCTATCATATGTATTTTTCGCTTTCCATAAAATTCGTATGATCTATTCAGAACTTGTTTGACCAATACCGGATATGTGCTATGTCGTTGCGGGAGGAAGAGGAGGCATCGGTGTCCCTATCGAATTCGGTCATCGCGACGGATGGTGCTCCGGCAATCCCAAGCCGAAAGGCCGCCGTCTTGTCCAAGCGCCAGCGCAGGATACGCAGCGCGCTCGTCGCCTATTCCTTCATTGCCCCGAATTTCATCGGCTTTGCCGTCTTCACGCTCGGCCCGATCCTGTTCGCCTTCGTGCTCGCCTTCATGCATTGGGACGGTTCGAATGCGATCACATTCGCCGGGCTGGATAATTTCTGGCGGCTCTTCGATGACAAGGCCTTTATCGCGGCGTTCTGGAACACAGTCATCTATACGGTCGCCTCCGTGCCGGCGACGCTCATCTGCGCGCTCGGCCTCGCCGTTCTCCTCAATCAGAAGATCGCGGGGCGCGACTTCTTCCGCACGGCGATGTTCTTCCCCTATGTCGCCTCGCTGGTGGCCGTCGCAGTCGTCTGGAACATGATCTTCAATCCCGAAATGGGACCGGTGAACATGATCCTCTACACGCTCGGCCTCGATCCCAAAAACATGCCGGGATGGGCAGCCGATCGCCATTGGGCGATGGTGACGGTGATCCTCTTCGGCATCTGGAAGAACATGGGCTATTACATGGTCATCTACCTGGCCGGCCTGCAGGGGATTAATTCAGAGCTCTATGAGGCCGCCGATCTCGATGGCGCCAATTCCTGGCAGAAGTTCATCCATGTCACCGTGCCGCAGCTCGGGCCGACGACCTTCTTTGTCACAGTGATGCTGACGATCCAGTCCTTCAAGGTGTTCGACCAGATCTACATGATCACCCAGGGCGGGCCCGGCACCTCGACGCTCGTCCTCGTCTACCACATCTACAACGAGGCCTTCATTTCCTGGGATCTCGGCTATTCGAGCATGGTTGCGCTGGTGCTGTTCTTCCTCGTGCTTGCGGTCACCGTCTTCCAGTTTCGGCGCCAAAGGGAGGATGGTGAATGAGGATCGCAGGACGCAAGGTGACCGTCAGATCGGTCGCGATCTACGCCATCGTCATCGCCGTCACGCTGATCATGCTGATGCCGTTTGCCTGGATGCTTTCGGCATCGCTGAAGCTCAGCCGCGACGTCTTCGCCTTCCCGATCGAGTGGATACCGTCCGAGCCGCAATGGCATAACTACGTCGATATCTGGACGAAGATCCCGCTTGCCCTGTTCATCTACAACACGTCGAAGCTGACGATCATCGTCACGCTGCTGCAGCTGTTGACCTCCAGCTTTGCCGCCTACGCCTTCGCCAAGCTGAATTTCCCCTACAAGAACACCCTGTTCCTCGGCTACATCGCCACCATCGCCATGCCCTGGCAGGTCTATATGGTGCCGCAATTCCTGCTGATGCGCGAATTCGGCCTCAACAACACCCATCTGGCGCTGATCTGCCTGCAGGCCTTCACCGCCTTCGGCGTCTTCCTGATGCGGCAGTTCTACATGTCGATCCCGACAGAACTCTGCGAGGCGGCCCGCATCGACGGCATGAACGAGTATCAGATCTGGGCGCGCATCATGCTGCCGCTGTCCAAGCCCGCGCTCTCGACACTGACGATCTTCACCTTCGTCACCACCTGGAACGATTTTCTCGGGCCGATGATCTATCTAACCAAGACCGAGCTGAAGACCGTCCAGATCGGCCTGCGCATGTTCATCTCGCAATATTCGGCCGAATACGGGCTCATCATGGCGGCCTCCGTCGTCGCCCTCATTCCGGTTCTCGTCGTCTTCCTCTCTCTCCAGCGCTTCTTCGTCGAGGGCATCGCCTCGACGGGACTGAAGGGTTAAATCCATGAACGCCGTATCATCCGTCGCCCCGCAGCCGATCACCGACCCGGAGGTCAAAGCCGCGCTCGATCTTGCCGTCGAGCAGATCAGGCGCAACCTCCCCCAGTTCACCCATGCCTCGCAGAACCATTCGAGCGTCGGAAATTTCTATCCCGCGGTGGCGAACGACCAATGGACCGCAGGTTTCTGGCCCGGCGAGCTGTGGCTCGCTTTCGAGCACAGCGGCGAGGCGGTTTTCCGCGATGCCGCTCAGATCCAGGTCCAGTCGTTCCTGCATCGGATCGTGAACCGCATCGAGACGGACCATCACGACATGGGCTTTCTCTATTCGCCCTCCTGCATTGCCGCCTGGAAGCTCGTCGGAGACGAGGATGGCCGCAGGGCCGCCATCCTGGCCGCCGACCAGTTGATCGAGCGTTTCCAGCCCATCGGCCAGTTCATCCAGGCCTGGGGCCGCAAGGGCGTGGCGGAAGAATACCGCTACATCATCGACTGCTTGCTGAACCTGCCGCTTCTCTACTGGGCGAGCCGCGAGACCGACGATCCGAAATACCGTGAGATCGCTCTCATTCACGCCCGCACCACGCTCGCCAACTCGGTTCGGCCGGACGATTCCACCTATCACACCTTCTATATGGACCCGGTCACCGGCGCGCCGGTGCGCGGCGCCACCAAACAGGGTTACAAAGACGATAGCGCGTGGGCGCGCGGACAGGCCTGGGCAATCGCGGGCATGGCGCTCTCCTATCGCTATGAGCGGCTCGAGGAATATCGCCAAACCTTCGACCGGCTGCTCGCCTTCTATCTCAACCGGCTGCCGGCGGACATGGTGCCTTATTGGGACCTCGTCTTTTCGGACGGCGACGGCGAGCCGCGCGACAGTTCGTCGGCATCGATCACCGCCTGCGGCCTTCTGGAAATGGCAGATCTCGTCGAACCGGAACCGGCTGCACGCTATCGCATGCTGGCGCGGCGCATGATGAAGAGCCTATCGGATCATTATGCGGTCAAGGATCCCACCGTCTCCAACGGCCTGGTGCTGCACGCCACCTATTCGAAGAAATCGCCGTTCAACACGTGCCGCGGCGAGGGTGTCGATGAATGCGTCTCCTGGGGAGATTATTATTACATGGAAGCTTTGACGCGCCTTTCGCGCAGTTGGTCTTCCTATTGGTGAATTCAGGAGAACTCGATGGCCAGCATTTCGCTTAAAGAGCTGAACAAGAGCTACGGTGCGCTCACTGTCGTCCACGACATCGACCTCGAGATCGCAGACAAGGAATTCATCATTCTGGTCGGCCCGTCGGGCTGCGGCAAATCGACGACGCTGCGGATGATCGCCGGCCTCGAGGAAATATCGGGAGGAGAGCTCAAGATCGGCGGCGACGTCATGAACGACGTTCCCTCCAAGGATCGGGATATCGCCATGGTGTTCCAGAACTATGCGCTCTATCCGCATATGACCGTCTACAAGAACATGGCTTTCGGCCTGCAGCTCAGGAAGGTGTCGCGCGACTTCATCGACGCGCAGGTGCAGGACGCCGCCAGAATCCTCGACATCTCTCATCTCCTCAACCGCAAGCCGAAGGCGCTTTCGGGCGGGCAGCGCCAGCGCGTCGCGCTCGGCCGCGCCATGGTGCGCAATCCGGCGGTCTTCCTACTCGACGAGCCGCTTTCCAATCTCGACGCCAAGCTGCGCGGCACGATGCGCTCGGAAATCACCAAGCTGCACAAGCGCCTCAACGCCACCTTCATCTACGTCACCCACGACCAGGTGGAAGCCATGACCATGGCGGACCGGATCGTGGTCATGAAGGACGGGCATATCCAGCAGGTGGATACGCCGCAGAACCTCTATGACCGTCCCGTCAACATGTTCGTCGCCGGTTTCATCGGCGCGCCGCAGATGAACATGCTGCCCTCGACCATTCTGCGCCGGGGCGACGGCTACGTCGCCGTCTTCGACGGCCGGGAACTGCCGCTGCCTGCCCATTTCGACAAAAGCAGGATCGCGCCCTACGAGGGCCGCGAACTGGTGCTCGGCATCCGTCCGGAGAATTTCCACGAATTGCCGCCGGCAGACATCGCACCTGAGAACCTGGCGCCTCTCAAGGCGGTCGTGGAACTTGCCGAACCCATGGGCTCGGAAGTGCACCTGAACATGGTGGCGGGCGGGCGCAATCTCATCGCCCGCGTCTCGCCGCGCTACCGGCCTGATATCGGCGAAGAGGCGACGCTGGTTGCCGATATGACCAATGCGCAGCTGTTCGACAAGGAAACGGAACGCTCGATTCTATACTGAGGCGCCTGCGGGAGACGGCTATGCAGTGGTTGCGGGACATGTGGACGAGGGAGGGGCCGGGCATTCCGAAGGATGCTCCGAAGAGGACCGGCCTTGCCCTGTTCGCCGAGATCCTCGTCCGCGAGTGGTGGGAGATGGTCAAGCTGAACATCCTCTTCATCCTGGCCGCCCTCTTCGTCGTCACGCTGCCGGCAGCGCTCGCCGCCATGGCCCGGGTCTCGGTGGCCCTCGTGGAAGACCGCAACACCTATCTGCTGAGGGACTTCACAGAAGCCTTTCTGCGCTACTTCTGGCGCGCCACCGCCTGGGGCCTGGCACTGGCGGGCGCTCTTGCCGTCTGCCTCTATGCGATCGCAACCTATGGCGCCGGCGCGCGGGACAATCTGTTGCTGAGCGCACCGCTGACGATCGCGCTCGTCGCCACCGCCTTCGTCGCGGTCCTCGCCTGCCATCTCTTCGTTTTGATGGTGATGCGCGATCTGCCGGCTCTCAGGCTGCTGCGCCTCGCCGCGCTCGCCTCCGTCATCCGTCCGCTCCCGGCGCTTGCCGCGCTCGCCTTTACCGCCAGCCTCTGGCTGGCGCACATCCTCTTCTATCCGGTTTCGGTGTTCATGCCCGCAACCTTCAATTTTTCACTCGGAATGTTCGCCGTCGCATTCGGCGTCCATCGGGCGGCGGTGACGGTTCTAGACCTGCCAAACGAAACACGGCCGCACCACGAACCGTATAGACGAGACGCTTCATAAAATAACTGATCCAGAGATGATCCAGGGAAGGAGAACGGGAATGTATTTGGATAAATTCGGGGGGACGGTGAAACTTGCCGTGGCGGGTTTCACCTTGGCGGCGATGACGGCCGGGGCAGCGCTTGCCCAGGACGCCGTGACGCTCAAATGGGCTTTGTGGGACTGGGACAAGACCGCCTATTACAAGCCGCTGATCGAGGCCTATCAGGCCAAGCACCCCAACGTGAAGTTCGAGCCGATGGATCTCGGCTCGCAGGACTATCAGCAGATGATCTCGACGCAGCTGACCGGCGGCTCCAAGGATATCGACATCGTCACCATCAAGGATGTGCCGGGCTACACCAATCTGGTGCGCGCCGGCAACATCGCCGATCTCAGCGGCTTCGTGAAGGATCAGAAAATCGACCCGGCTCCCTATGGCGGCCTGATCGAGGAACTGACCATCGACGGCAAGATCTATTCGCTGCCGTTCCGCTCCGACTTCTGGGTCGTCTATTACAACAAGGATATATTCGACAAGGCAGGCGTCCCCTACCCCACCAATGACATGACCTGGGCGCAGTTCGACGAGACCGCCGAGAAGCTTTCGGGCGGCATGGGCACCAACAAGACCTACGGCGCGCTTCTGCATACCTGGCGGTCGACCGTTCAACTGCCCGCCATCCTCGACGGAAAACACACACTGGTCGATGGCGACTACGGCTTCCTGAAGCCCTGGTACGAGAGGGCGCTCACCCTGCAGAAGGATGGCGCAATTCCCTCCTACGCCTTCCTGAAGACGTCGAACACACATTATTCGGCGCTCTTCTTCAACGGCACGATCGGCATGCTGCCGATGGGAACCTGGTTCGTCGGCACCCAGATCACCAAGGTGAAATCGGGTGAATCGAAGAGCAAGAACTGGGGCATCGTCAAGTTCCCGCATCCCGACGGCGTGGCAACCGGCACGACCGCTGCGCAGATCTCGGGCCTGGCAGTCAACGCCAATTCCGTTCACAAGGATGCCGCGCTCGATTTCATCAAGTTCGTCACCGGCCCTGAGGGCGCGGCAGTCATCGCCTCGACGGGCACCTTCCCTGCGCTCAAGACGGATGACGTCAGCGCCCAGATCTCGGCAACACCCGGCTTTCCTGAGGATGCAGCCAGCAAGGAGGCACTGAAGCCGTCGAAAACCTACCTGGAGATGGCGGTCAATCCGAACGCCGCCAAGATCGAGGTCGTGCTCAACCGTGCGCATGACGCGATCATGACCGACAGCACCTCCGTCGATGACGGGCTGAAGGAAATGACCGAAGGCGTGAAGGCCATCAAGTAGGCGTCCAGAAATGTCGACGGCCGCGGGCAATATCTGCCCGCGGCCGATCCTGTTTTTCATGAATTTCGAGCCTGACAATGATTTATGATCCCGCCCGGGCCAATCCGCTTTTCGGCAATCCCCTGAAGACACGCGACGACCTCGCCAAGGCCGTCATCGATCTGTTCGAGCCGCTGCTGCCGTATTTTTCCGAAGGCGGCGCCCGTGTGCGCCTCGGTGCAGCCGGCGCGATCTTCGATCGGGCGGCGGCGGATCTGGAGGGATTTGCGCGGCCGCTCTGGGGGATCGTTCCGCTCGTTGCCGGCGGCGGCGCGTTTCCGCATTGGGATCTCTATCTCCGCGGGCTGGCGAACGGCACCAATCCCGCTCATCCCGAATATTGGGGCGATCTTGCCGATCGCAATCAGCGGCTGGTCGAGCTCGCAGCTGTCGGCTTCGCCTTGGCTCTTGTTCCCGAGCACATCTGGGAACCGCTCGACGACAGCGAAAAGAAGACGGTCGCTGCCTATCTTCTCAGAGCACGCGAGCTGGAATTCATCGACAACAACTGGAAATTCTTCCGTGTGCTCATCGATCTCGGGCTGGAACGCGTGAGCGTGGCGTTCGATCACCGGAAAACCCTCGCCTATCTCGACGAAGCGGAGGCTTTCGACCTCGGGGAAGGCTGGTATCGCGACGGGCCGGTCCGGCGGGTCGATCATTACATTCCCTTCGCCATGCATTTCTACGGCCTGATCTATGCGGTGCTGGCCAAGGGCGACGAGGCGCGCAAGGATCGCTTCCGCGATCGCGCCGAGATCTTCGCCAGCGATATCCGCCACTGGTTCGGCCCCGATGGCGCAGCCCTTGCCTTCGGCCGCAGCCAGACCTACCGCTTCGCGGCAGGCGGTTTCTGGGGCGCGCTTGCCTTTGCCGGCGTCGAAGCGCTGCCCTGGGCAGAGATCAAAGGCTATTACATGCGCCATATCCGCTGGTGGTCGGCGATGCCGATTGCCGATCGCGACGGCGTTCTTTCGGTCGGCTACGGCTATCCGAACCTCTTCATGAGCGAAAGCTACAACTCTCCCGGTTCGCCCTATTGGGCGCTGAAATTCTTCCTGCCGCTGGCTCTTCCGGGGGATCATCCGTTCTGGGCGGCCGAGGAGGCACCGCAGCCGGAATTCCCGGAGCCGGTTGCGTTGAAACCGGCGGGAATGGTCGCCATGCACACGCCGGGAAACGTGGTCGTGCTCTCCTCAGGGCAGCAACACGACAAGATGCTCGGCGCAAACGAGAAATATTCGAAATTCGTCTATTCCACCCGCTACGCCTTCAACGTCGAAGCCGACGACCGGAATTTTTCGGCCGCAAGCTTCGACGGCATGCTCGGCCTCTCCGATGACGGCGTCCATTTCCGCATGCGGGAAACTCTCGAAGAGGCGTTGATCGCTGGCGACCTGCTCTATTCACGCTGGCGCCCCTGGAGCGATGTCATGGTCGAAACCTGGCTGCTTCCCGAAAGCCCATGGCACATCCGCATTCACCGCATCGCCACACCACGCGCCCTGATGACCATCGAGGGCGGCTTTGCGATCGAACGCGCGGATTTCAATGCCGACCGCTCCGATGTAGGCGATGGCCGGGCCGTCTGGTACGGACAGACCGACGTCAGCGCGATCGTCGATCTATCGCCCAATCGGAGGGCCGGTCATGCGATGAGCCCGATACCGAACACAAATCTCATCCACGCCAAGACCCTGCTGCCGCAGCTGCGCGGTGAAATCGGCCCCGGAACCACCGTGCTCGTGACCGCCGCGATGGCCCTGCCCAGTCGCGAGAATTGGGCAAAAGCGCTCGACAACCCGCCCGCCTGCCCCCGGCTCGACGAGGTGGAGCGGCTCTTTCGTGAGAACGGCCTACGGGTGCCGGCATTCGCCCTCGGGACGTAGCTTGGAGCACTGGCTTCCGGGTTTCGACCGCGGGCCAGGCGGTTGACTATCGTGCGGTCAGCTCGCAACGGTATGCTTCGGCAATGCGCTGCGCCAGCTGTGCCATTAGATCGTCGGGTATCTGCAGAACCCCGTGCTCCGCCATCAGCGCGTGGTATTGCTGCTTTTCAAGCGGCACACCTGAGGGCAAGGGAACGACATGAAAATGCAGGTGGCTATTGGCTTGCTGGCTGCCGAGCGAAAGCACATAGATTCGCTCGGCGTCGAACAGGCTTTTGAGGGCGCGCGACAAGACGTGCACCTTCTGCTGTAGTCGAAGATATTCATCCGTCGACATGTCCCGCGCCAGCTCCTCACGGTGCTCCTTCGGACAGACGAGGCAATAGCCGGGTAGAGTGGGATATTTGCTCAGGAAGATGATCGTCTCGTGGTCTTCAAAAATGCGATGATGGAAGAAGGCAGGGTCATTCCTGACCAAGCCGCAGATAAAGCATGGCCTTGTTCCGATGTCGCGCCCATAGGCCTTGAGATCAAATGGTTGGCGTTCGATCATTCTAAACCTCTGTCGTCTCACGCGCCGAGGCGTATCCGATCGTCAATTGGTGCGACAACCGATATTGGGAAGTCAAATCGATCCTGCCATCAAATCTGTTCACGGGCGCATATGCGAGGTTATGGTCATCCTGACACTCGCCATTGCAATCGACTTTGCATGACTTAAGTGATATTGAGATATTCATCACCAATCTCACGTGGCCGAAATGACCGAAGCTCTCTTTTCCGAATTTCTCATGATTGACCGGTCGTCCGCCAACGAGGGACGAACCGTGCCATTGGCTGGCCGCCGGCGCAAAGGCGTTGCCCCAGAACGGACCTCGGATGAAAACGCTCTGCGTGATGCGTTCGCGGATGCCTTCCTGCAGACCTTGACGAAGTTCGCCGTCGATCGATCTGCTTTTCCTGAGAACGCGGACCCCGAACTCGCCAAGCTCGCCAGGGCGATGGCAAATGTCGCGGTCGGGGATTCCGTGGTAATCCGCTTGAAACCCGATCTCCCGGAAGGACATCGCAGATCCGTCAAGACCTTCTTCCAGACGATGGTCCGCGTCAGCGGCTCGCTGGAGGAGAGCCGGCTGGAAGACGCGATCAACAAACTCGCGGATGTTATCCTACCTGATGAGCTTGGCGAGGCGCGCGGCGCGCTCGCAGCGGACAATCTGGAGCTCCGGGACCGCTTCATCGCTGAGGTTCCACAGCTCACCAGCGCGGAGGTCGGAAACCGCGCGGGGTCAAGCGCGAGAAACCTCTACGCGACGGCGGCGCGCTGGAAGAAAGCCGGCGATATTTTTTCAGTACATCATCGCGGCACCGAATATTTTCCGGCGTTTCAGCTTCGGGACGGACGGCCGCATCCTGCGATCAAGAAGGCGCTTGCGGCCCTTCCGGAGAACCTGTCTCCATGGCAGCGCGCATTCTGGTTCGTCTCGACGAACGGCTGGCTGAACGACAAGGCGCCCATGGACGTGCTTGACGATATCGACACGGTGACGGCTGCCGCGGCCCGCGAGCGGCAAGAGGTCGCTGGGTGAGCCAACCTCCTCTGCCAGTCCCGCCGTCGCCTTTTCCAACGATCAACATCCGGACGATCAAGGCAGGTACGGCGCTTCATCGAAGCCATCTGTCCTCATTCCGGGCAGGTCAATTCAATCCCTGCAAGGGACAGCCGACCCGCTTCGCACCGTTCAACGACGCGCACGGCAATTGTGTCGCGACGCTCTATGCGGCAACGAGCAGAGAGGCGGCCGCCTTCGAGTCGATCTTTCACGACATCGAACCGGCCGCCGCTTTCAAGACCGTCCGGCTTGCCGTCGTCGAAGCGCGGACGGTGAGCGTCATCGCGCCAAAGCGTGATCTACGGCTGGCAAGCCTTTTCGCACCCGATTTGAAAGCCTGGAAACTCAATCGAACGGATCTCATCGAAACGCCGAAGTCGACATATGGCGAGACCATCCTGTGGGCCGAAGCCATTCATCGGGCGCGCGCCGACGTCGACGGGTTGATCTGGACGTCCCGCCAGTGCGACCCCGAACAATGCATCATCCTCTTCGAGGATCGCATGGCAGAGGACCGGCTCGACGTCGTTCAATCCATTGACGCCGGTGCGGATGCTGGTCTCCTTCTCGAGCTGCGGGACTATGGGCGCCGTGCGGGCATCACGATCATATCTTAGCGCCAATGACGCTCGCTGACTCCGGAACCGGCACCAAAGCTATTCTCAAAAAACAATGCGCGCTCAACGCCGCCGTCGCATAATATTTTCGAATTACTCAATAATTATATTTACACCATCAACTAATGAATAAGAAAAACCCACTCTTCGCAACATTGCTGTAATGAAATCCGGCAAAGCGCAGCAGCATACTCAGCTTTCAGTTTTTCCGAAACCTTGAGAGGAGGACGCAATGCCTACCATAATGATCTACCACGACGTCAAAGACACGAAACACTGGCTCGCTTCACCCATCCGCAAACAGGTATTGGAACCCAACGGCGTCACGAACATTCGCACGTTTACAGATCCTCAAAACTCCAACCGCGTCGGCTTGGTCATGGACGTTGCAGACATGGAAAAGTTGATGGCCTTCATGCAGACCAAGGCAGCGGCCGATGCGATGGCGAGTGACGGCGTCTTGCCCGAGACGATGACGTTCCTCGTTCAATCGTAACACACATCTTAACGAGTCTTGGAAATGCAACGCGGGAGGATGACATGACGACATTATTCGTGCGGCACGAGGTCTCCGACTACGCCGCCTGGCGCAAGATATATGATACCTTTTCGCCGGTGCAGAAGGCCAATGGGGTGACGGCGCAGGCCGTTTATCGCGCCGTCGACAATCCGAACGATATTACCGTCACCCACGAGTTTGCCACGCTTGAAGCGGCGCAAGCATTCAGCAAGCTGGACGAGTTGAAGACGGCTATGCGCACGGGAGGCGTGCTCGGCGCGCCGACGGTGTGGTTTACCAACAAAGCATAAGGCCAACGACCTCCGCCGCTGCAAGCGGAGGCCAGGTTGCGGTCGCGCCTGGCACATGACATGGAAGCCGAGGAGTGCGCCCTGCGCGCGATTGCCGACCTTGGTGGCAGCCGCGCTCCTATTGTCCGTTCCTGATGTCGCGCAGAAGATCCAGGCCGCGCTGGTATTTTTCCGTTTGCTTGCCGGCTTGTTCGGCCTGCCGAAGATTGTCTTCGAGGTCGGCCCGTTTGACGGGCAAGGCCAGCGGGTGTGATGCCGCACGTCCGACGAAGTCGTCATCCGGCTCGTCCGGCCGCCGTGTCAGAGCATTCACCGCGGAGATGATCACCGGCGGAAAACCTTCTTCCCTGAGCCTGTCGAGCGTCCAGCCGCTGCCCTTCTCGACCACATCATGAAGGTAGGCGACCGTTCGTGTCTCTTCGCCGGAAACGAGAAGGGCTACCCGCTGGCAGTGCTCGAAAAACGGCCGGCCGGTCTTGTCCGCCTGGCCTTCATGGGCCGTAAGAGCGATCTGGATGGCATGATCGAGATGCTGCATGGCGATCAAGGCCCTTCGGTCTTCCTGATCTTCCGCCGGGAAGGCTTTTCGCCCGTCGTCATCTCGATGTCAGGCACGACAGCCCTGGCGGCCTGAACAGGCCTCGCTCGTGGCCGATCGAAATCGCCGCTCTCACCGGCGCCTTGAAGCAGTGCCGCATCATCCCTGTCGTCTTCATCGAGCAGGTCCTGCAGCGTCTCATGCTCATCCTCGCCGGCCAGTTCGTCGCAGGCTTGCAGCCAATGGCGCTGGTCGGCACCATCCGGGCGGCCCTCGGCCTCCCAGATTTCGTAGGCGCGCTGGCGTATCTGCTCGTGCTTGTCTATAGCCATGATCTGCTCCGCGCATTGGAACGAGCTGTCCGAAGAGCGGCTCGGCCGCCCTTTCAGGGCGTGTTGATGGTTGGAAGAAAATCCTCCACCTGTTTGCGTTGATCCTTTGGAAGCGTCTCCACCCGTTCCTTCCAGAACCGTTCGGCCTCCGGCGGATCCTCATCCCATTGGCGAACGTCGATGAAGTTGTCGTCGATCATGGACCGGCGGTGGCCGCCGAGGCTGAGATATTCCTTTGCAAGCTTCAGGCTTGGGGTTTCGGTTTCGGTGCCGCTATCACGATCTAATGCCGAGCTGGCGTTGCGTCGGGCAGTTTCCAATGCCCTTCTGCGATCGGTCTCGGCCCGTTCTGTATCGGCGGACCGCGCGTCGTCGGTGCCGCTCTCGGGCGGCACGCTGGATTTGAAAGTCGTCATGGATCACCTTTCGATGTTGTGATCCAATAACCTTCGCAAACAGTGAGAGTTCCGCGTGGCTGGCGATTGATTCGAGCGGGGGATCGAGGCGGGGCCACGCATCCGGCGATCAATGGACGGCCATACTCACCATTCGATAGGGGTGTACGGCCTCGAATTGCGAGATCATCGCCGTCGCCTGCTGAAATATGAGCTCGGCATTTTCCGGATCATCGCGGGCGAGTTCATCGGCGTTGACGCGGATCGCTTCGGCCATGTTGTTGGAAAGTGCGGCAAACTGCGTGTTGCCTTCGACATAGGCCTCACGCGCCGTGTCCTCCAGCGTACGAGCGATATCGACGAGGATTTCCTCGCGTTCCTCGATACTGAGGTCTTTGATGATATTGGTCTTCTCTTCCATGTCACTCACTCCAAAAAGACGTGGGACGATGACCGAGCTTAGGCAAGCCTCGATCATCAAAGAGTTGGGAATGCCGAAATCCGGATTCAAGCCTCAATCCTGCTCGAACTCACCTCCGGCACCACGCCGTCGCCTTCGTTATTCGAACGCGGGAGGCAATTTTCTGTTCCCTATCAGGCGTTGGCACTCACGGGCAGGGAGTGCCAATTTTTCTTCCGTCCCCTCTTGAATTGCAAAACCATCGAACCAAATCATTCTCGCAAGGCTCGCGCGCCAGCCTGCGCACCCGCCCGAATTGGTCATCCGGTCCGGCTAGAACAGGATGATTTTAGGCCGGGTCGACCTAAAATCATCCTGTTCTACATTATATACTGAGAGCATGATGTCGTCCGAAAACCGATAACACTTATCGGCATCATGCTCTTTGGACAACGTCATCACTGTTTGTCGATGGAGGAAGACATGTCGTTCCGACCGCTTCATGACCGCGTTCTCGTCCGCCGGCTCGATTCAGAGGAAAGGACCAAGGGCGGCATCATCATTCCCGACACTGCCAAGGAGAAGCCGCAGGAAGGCGAAGTGATCGCCGTTGGCCCCGGCGCGCGCAACGATGCCGGCCAGATCCAGGCGCTCGACGTCAAGCCAGGCGATCGCATCCTGTTCGGCAAGTGGTCCGGCACCGAGATCAAGATCAATGGCGAAGACCTGCTGATCATGAAGGAAAGCGACGTGATGGGGATCATCGAAACCCAGGGCGAAAAGAAGCAGGCCGCCTGAGATCCCTGCGGACATCCGCCATGCTGGAGCGCTTCAGCTTTCATGACAGAAAACCGCTACGCACTTTTCCTGGAATTGCTCTGGCTGCCTATAAAGGAGTGAGGACATGGCTGCTAAAGAAATCAAATTCAGCACCGAAGCCCGTGAGAAGATGCTGCGTGGCGTCGACATACTGGCCAACGCCGTGAAGGCGACCCTCGGCCCGAAAGGCCGCAACGTCGTGATCGAAAGGTCTTTCGGCGCGCCGCGCATCACCAAGGACGGCGTTTCGGTCGCCAAGGAAATCGAACTCGAAGACAAGTTCGAAAACATGGGCGCCCAGATGGTCCGCGAAGTTGCTTCGAAGACCAGCGACGTCGCCGGCGACGGCACCACGACGGCAACCGTTCTTGCCCAGGCAATCGTCAAGGAGGGCGCCAAGGCCGTCACGTCGGGCATGAACCCGATGGACCTGAAACGCGGCATCGATCTTGCGGTCGGCGCCATCGTTGCGGAACTGAAGGCCAACGCCCGCAAGATCTCCAACAATTCCGAAATCGCCCAGGTCGGCACAATCTCCGCCAATGGCGATGCCGAAATCGGCCACTTTTTGGCGGAAGCCATGGAAAAGGTTGGCAATGATGGCGTGATCACCGTCGAAGAAGCCAAGACCGCCGAGACCGAGCTCGAAGTCGTCGAAGGCATGCAGTTCGACCGCGGCTATCTCAGCCCCTACTTCGTGACCAACCCGGAAAAGATGATCGCCGACCTCGAAGACGTCTTCATTCTCCTTCACGAGAAGAAGCTCTCGAACCTGCAGTCGATGCTCCCGGTTCTCGAAGCCGTCGTCCAATCCAGCAAACCGCTCCTCATCATCGCTGAAGACGTCGAAGGCGAAGCCCTGGCAACGCTCGTCGTCAACAAGCTGCGCGGCGGCCTGAAGATTGCTGCCGTCAAGGCTCCCGGCTTCGGCGACCGCCGCAAGGCCATGCTCGAAGACATCGCCATCCTGACCGCCGGCACCGTCATCTCCGAAGATCTCGGCATCAAGCTCGAATCCGTCACGCTCGACATGCTCGGCCGAGCCAAGAAGGTCTCGATCGAGAAGGAAAACACCACGATCGTCGATGGGGCAGGCGCCAAGTCCGACATCGAAGGCCGTGTTGCCCAGATCAAGGCGCAGATCGAAGAAACCACCTCCGACTACGACCGCGAGAAGCTGCAGGAACGTCTTGCCAAGCTCGCTGGCGGCGTTGCCGTCATCCGCGTCGGCGGCTCGACGGAAGTCGAAGTGAAGGAAAAGAAGGACCGCGTCGACGACGCGCTTCATGCAACCCGCGCGGCGGTCGAGGAAGGCATTCTGCCGGGCGGCGGCGTGGCGCTGCTGCGCGCCGTCAAGGCGCTCGACAATGTCAAGACCGCCAATGGCGACCAGCGCGTCGGCGTCGACATCGTTCGCCGCGCGGTCGAGGCGCCGGCTCGCCAGATCGCCGAAAACGCCGGAGCGGAAGGCTCGGTCATTGTCGGCAAGCTGCGCGAGAAAAGCGAGTTCTCCTACGGCTGGAACGCTCAGACGGGCGAATATGGCGACCTCTATGCGCAGGGCGTCATCGATCCGGCCAAGGTGGTTCGCACCGCGCTGCAGGATGCGGCCTCCATCGCCGGTCTTCTCGTCACGACGGAAGCCATGATCGCCGAGAAACCCAAGAAGGACGCGCCGCCGCCAATGCCGGCCGGCCCCGGCATGGACTTCTAAAACAGCTGCCGGTCCGCCCCTATTCCGGGCAGGCCTTTCTGAGGGAATAGAGATGGTTCAAACGATCAAAAGCCGATCGCAGGTACCGCTGGACTCCCGCGATCTTGAAATCTGCCAGCGGGTCTTCGACAAGATCAGATCCGAATATCAGGTGGAAAAGGACAGCGACGAAGCCGAACGAACGGCGAACATCATCATCGAGCTTTACCGGCAGGGCGTGCGCGACCCCGATCACCTGCAGTCAATGGTCGAGGCGGCCCGCGGCCTCTTCGAAACGAGCGAACGCCCGCCTACTGCTCAGGGAATTTGACCATGGTTCCGCCGCCGGTCGCCTGGTCCGTCGGGAAGACCTCAATTCGGGCGACGTCGACGAAGACGGGAAGCTCGATGGCGTTCGAGATGATCGAGGCGATGTGAGAGGGTTGTATCGGACGGTAGCCGTCATAAAGGAGTGTCCGCGCCTGGTTGCCCGCCATGGCGGTTCGATAGAGCTCCGTCTGGACTCGGCCCGGTACCACCTCGGTCACTCGAACCGAGGTCCCGAGCAGGTCGCAGCGCAGATTGTCGCAAAACAGGCTGAGCCCGGCCTTCGACGGGCCGTAGGCCGCCATGTTCGGATAGGGCGCCTGGCCGCCGCTCGAACCGATGTAGATCAAGTGGCCGCGCTTTCGCTCGACCATAGCAGGCAGGAATGCGCGGGTCAGATGCATCGGCGCCTTGAGATTGATGTCGATCATGGCATCGATCTCGGACGGCTCGATCTCGCTGAATGTCGCCCGTGTCGAGAGAATGCCGGCATTGTTGACCAGGATGTCGACGTCTGTTCCGTGAAGCTGCTTGACGATTTCGGCGGTATCGCGCACATCGGCACGGAGCGGCTTCGCCCCGCTTTCCCGCGCCAGTTCCTCGAGCGCCTCGGCGTTTCGGCCGACGGCATAAACCGTCAGCCCCATTTCGCGTAGTTTGCCGACGGTGGCGCGACCGATGCCGCTCGTCGCACCGGTAACCACGGCGACCCGATAGGGCAGCGGATCAGACATAGATATAGCCTCCGCTGACGACGACGTTTTCGCCGGTGGCATAGGTGTTGCGGCTCGATGCCATCATGACGATCCATTCCGCCATTTCGACCGGCTCGGCCGCGCGGCCAAGCGCGCTGGCCTTGGCGAGCTCCGGGAGGAATCCGAGCTCCTTGGCGCGATCCGTCGCGAAACCGGCAGGAGCGACGGAATTGACAAGGATCTGGTCCTTGGCGCATTCCTGGGCAAAGGATTTCGTCAGGCTGACGACAGCCGCCTTGGTTGCGGCATAATGCGCATTCTGGGGATGGGCCTTGAAAGCATCGACCGAGGTCACATTGACGATCCGCCCCGTAACCGCAGGCGCGTTCACGTGCTGGCGCATATGAAGAACGGCGGCCACCATCATATGATAGGTACCCTTCACGTTGATCGCATTTTCGAGGTCCCATTCCTCGTCGGTGATCTCGAGGATAGGGCGTCTCGGATAGATCGCGGCGCTGTTGACGAGCACGTGGATCCGACCGAGCTTGCCGACAAGCTCATTAAACCCGCGATGAGCCGTTTCCGCCCGGGAAATGTCGGCAGCGGCGGTCGCCACCTCGGCGCCGAGGGCGCGAAGCGCATCGGCCGAGACGCCGAGCAACTGCTCATTACGATCGATGAGCCCGATCCTGGTCGCCCCATGCGAGATCATCAGTTTGGCCGTCGTCAATCCGAGCCCGGAAGCGCCGCCGACGATGATTGCGGTCTGGTTCTTCAAAGTTCCACCTCAGTATTTTCAGTTACGCCGCTAGCATTGTATGTTATCACTTATATGCCAACTTCGACAAAGCTCAAGTGCATTCTGAAGGTCTCGACATGATTCCACGCCTCCGGCCGAACGGTTCAATCCCCCTTCCCGCCGTGGGATTCTTCCAGCGGCTCGTCGAGGCGGGATTCGATGGCGACATCGAAACCGGCGCGGCGAGCCGGACCGTTTTTTCGACCGACAATTCCATCTATCAGATCGAGCCGACCGGTATCCTTTTCCCCAGAGGCGTTGAAGACCTGCAGATTACGGCGGCCGTGCTGTCGGAGCCGGCTTTTCGGGGGATCACTGTCGCGCCGCGCGGCGGCGGAACCGGCACGAACGGTCAATCCCTCACCTCAGGCATCGTCGTCGACTGCTCGCGACACATGAATTCCATTCTCGAGATCGACCCGATCAGGAGAATTGCGCGAGTCCAGGCGGGCGTGGTCAAGGATCAGTTGAACCAGGCGTTGAAGCCCTACGGCCTGTTTTTTGCGCCCGAACTCTCCGCCTCCAATCGCGCCACCATTGGCGGCATGGTCTCCACCGATGCCTGCGGCCAGGGTTCATGCCTCTACGGCAAGACCAGCAACCATGTGCTGGGATTGCGCATCGTGCTTGCGGATGGGACCGACTGGTGGTCGCGCCCGCTCGATGAAGCGGCGCTCGAAGAGATCGTCGCGCGTGAGGACCGCGTCGGCGAGATCCACAGGACAGTCGAACGCATCGCGCGGGAAAAACGCGACCGGATCACCGAGGTGTTCCCGAAGCTCAACCGCTATATGACCGGTTACGACCTCGCTCACATCCGGCGAAGCGACGGACGCTTCGACCTTAATGCCATCCTCTGCGGCTCGGAGGGAACGCTGGCGATGATCGTCGAAGCCGAGCTCAATCTTCTGCCGATTCCTGCCCATGCGGCATTGATCAACATCCGTTACGGGGACTTCAACACGGCATTGGAAGATGCCCGCACGCTCGTGGCGCTCCAGGTCGCCTCGGTGGAAACGGTCGATGAAAAAGTTCTAGGCCTCGCCAGGGGCGACATCGTCTGGACGGGCATTGCCCGCTTTTTTCCCGACGATGCAGGCCGAACCACAAACGGCATCAATATCGCGGAAGTGCTCGCCGACGATGAAGCCGAACTCGAACGCAAATTGGCCGAGGTGACTGCGGCGCTTGCCACGGGCGCGAATGCGCGTCACTTGGGTTATACGATTGCGCGGGATCATGCCGATGTCGAGGCGATCTGGTCGATGCGCAAACGGGCGGTCGGTCTGCTCGGTAATGTGGACGGGCCGGTCAGGCCCGTCGCCTTCGTCGAGGATACCGCCGTGCCGCCGGAAAACCTCGCGGCCTATATTCGCGAGTTCCGTGCATTGCTCGATGGCGCCGGCCTTTCCTACGGCATGTTCGGCCATGTCGATGCCGGTGTCCTGCACGTGCGGCCTGCCCTCGACCTCACCCGCAATGACCATGTCCGTTTGGTCCGGGAGATAAGCGACGCCGTCGTAGCGCTGACGCGCAGATATGGCGGCGTTCTCTGGGGGGAGCACGGCAAGGGAGTGCGTTCCGAATATGTGCCTGAATTCTTCGGCGATCTCTATCCCAGCCTGCAGGAGATCAAACGGGCTTTCGATCCGGAAAACCGTCTCAACTCCGGCAAGATCGCAACCCCTTCCGGCCAAGCGCTGCTGAAAATCGACGAGGTTCCGCTGCGGGGAGATATCGACCGCATCATCGGCAACGAGATCCGCGCAGCCTTCGACAACGCCGCTTATTGCAACGGCAATGGCGCCTGTTTCGATTTCGACGAAGCGAGCCCCATGTGCCCCTCCTACAAGGCGACACGCGACCGGCGTTTTTCGCCCAAGGGCCGCGCCGCCTTGATGCGGGAATGGCTGAGGCTGCTTGCCGAGAAAGGCATCGATCCCCGCCAGGAGGCAAAACGCCTGCGGCAGAGCGTTCCGCTCGCGAGCTTCGCTCGGCGCGTCTTCAACTCGCTGAACCCTCAAAATCGGGACGACTTTTCCCATGAGGTCCGCGCTTCGATGGACACCTGCCTGGCCTGCAAGGCCTGCACGGGACAATGTCCCGTGAAAGTCAGCGTCCCGGCCTTCCGCTCCAAATTCCTGGAACTTTACTACGGACGCTACCTCCGTCCGCTGAAGGATCCGCTCGTCGCAGCCATCGAGACCACCCTGCCGCTGGTCCACCGGATACGACCTGCCTACAACCTGGTCGTCGGCACGCGAGCCGGCAGGATGATGATGCGTGTTGCCGGGCTGACCTCCCTGCCTCGCCTGCCGCGGATCTCTCTGGCGAAGGAAGCCGCCCGCCTTGGCGTGCCGCTTGCGACACTTCCGCAAATCGAGGCCTTGTCGCCGCGTGAGAGGGAGCAGAGCGTCATCTTCGTCGCCGATGCGTTTACCGCCTATTTCGATCCTGAGGTCGCTCTCGCCGCAATCGGGCTTGCGCGGAAAATGGGGCTTTCGCCCTTCCTCGCGGCGTCGCATGTCAATGGCAAAGCCCTGCACGTTCATGGCTATCTCGGACGTTTCGAGGCTGCGGCCGGGCGGACCGCGCGCTATCTTCAGCGGCTGGATGATGCGGGCGTGGCACTGGTCGGGCTCGATCCGTCGATGACGCTTGCGTTCCGCAGCGAATACAAGGGGGTGCTGAAGGCGACCATTCTCCTTCCGCAGGAATGGCTGGTCGCCAACCTCGGCCGGCTTGCCGCTTCACCCTCAGCCGCCAAAGGCAAGAGCTTCCGGTTGATGGCCCATTGCACCGAACGCACCAATGCGCCCGCCTCCGTTGCGCAATGGAAACAAGTATTCGCGAGCCTCGGCATCGACCTGCAGGCGGCCCAAACGGGTTGTTGCGGAATGGCAGGTACATTTGGCCACGAGGCCCGCAATCGGCCGATCTCCGAGCGCCTCTATGCGATGAGCTGGAAGCGGGAGATCGATGCCGCCGGCGACACCGACAGTCTCATGGCCACCGGATATTCGTGCCGCTCACAGGTGAAGGAAATCGACAATAAGCGCCTGCCGCATCCCTTTGAGGTCATCGACAAGATAATCTCTGAAAACGCCGACATCCCGCAACCAGATGTGGCATGATATGTGATATGTGCTAAATTCGATCGTGAAA
Source organism: Rhizobium acaciae (assembly GCF_025941625.1). Classification (NCBI taxonomy): domain Bacteria; kingdom Pseudomonadati; phylum Pseudomonadota; class Alphaproteobacteria; order Hyphomicrobiales; family Rhizobiaceae; genus Rhizobium; species Rhizobium acaciae. The sequence goes on along the minus strand of NZ_JAPCZO010000009.1, from coordinate 81,389 downwards.
ATCGGAGCAAACCAGTGTCAATCATTACGCAACGAGGCAATCTCGCGGAAATCGTCGTTGCGAAGCTGATGGAACGGATCGACTCCGGTCTTTATGCTCCCGGCGAGAAAATTCCGTCAAGCGCCCAGCTGTGCGAAGAGTTCGGCGTTTCCCGAACCGTCATTCGCGAGGCGCTCACCTCTCTTAAGGTGGGCGGAAGGGTCACGACGCGACAGGGTGCCGGCGTCTATGTTAGCGACAAGGACGCAAAGACCCTCAATTTCGAAATCAGCCGCATCGAGGACATTCGCTCCGCGATGCAGATCCTGGAGTTGCGGCTCGGCGTCGAGATACAGTCCGTTGCCCTTGCCGCGTCGAGGCGCACGCCGGAGGCGCTGGCTGAAATTGCCCGCGCCTACGACAACCTCGAAAACCTGGTGACTCAGGATGCCGAGGTCGAGGCACGCGCCGATTTCGAATTCCATCTGGCGATCGCCCGCGCCACCCGCAATCCCCACTTCCCGAGTTTTCTGGAAGCGGTGATAGAGAGCATCAATTTCGAACTCGTGCTCAAGCATCGCCAATCGGCGCGCGGCTACAGCACCTACCTGAAGAAGATCAACAAGGAACATGCCGCTATCCTGGCCGCCATCACCCAGGGTGATGCCAAGGCTGCGAAGGCCGCGCTGATCGTCCATCTGGAGGAAAGCCTCCATCGTTACCGCACGATGCTCGATGAGCCGGCGAGTAGCGAAACGGAGGATTAAGTCAAGGGGAAGGAAAGGATGACCCGCCTGCCGCGACGCTTCCTGCGTTCCTATCTCGCCGTTTCCGCGCCCCTCAAGCGGTTTCACTTTCCGCTGGTCTGCTGAGGCGCCGCCCGGCTTTTTTGGGGACAGCGCCTTTTCCCGCGATCACTTTCCCTGTGCGATAGCCTGGTCGCGAATTTGCGTCAGGCTCATTTTCGGCGTCAGTGCTTCCGGATCGATCCGGATTTCGATGAGACCCGGCTTGCCGGAAGCCTCACAGCGTTCGAAAGCGCCGGCGAAGTCCCCGGTCTTTTCCACCGTCTCGCCGTGGAGGCCATAAGATCGTGCCAGCGAGGCAAAATCCGGGTTCGTCAGGCGGGTGCCGGAGACGCGGCCGGGATACTCGCGCTCCTGATGCATGCGGATCGTGCCATACATGCCGTTGTTGATGACGAGGAAGATGACGCGAGCGTCATACTGCATGGCGGTCGCAAGTTCCTGACCGTTCATCAGGAAACATCCGTCGCCGGCAAAGGCAACGACCGTGCGCGTGGGATCGGTGATCTTGGCGGCGATCGCCGCCGGCACGCCGTAGCCCATGGAACCGTTCGTCGGTCCGAGCTGGGTGCGGAAGGTGCGATACTGATAGAAGCGGTGCGCCCAGGCGGAATAATTGCCGGCGCCGGTGGTCAGGATGGCGTCGGGCTTGAGGTGGCCGCGCAGCCATTCCATGATATCGCCCATCTGCACGGGACCCGGCACCTTGGGATGCTCGAGATTTTCGAGGTAGTCGGCATGGGCCGTTCTGGTCCAGTCCTTCCACACCGGGGCAGCTAATGGCTTCAGCTTTGCCGCCTGCGACAGGAAACCCGCGACGCTGGCATTGATTGGCAATCGCGCGTGATAAACGCGCCCCAGTTCCTCCGCGCCCGGATGAATATGAACAAGAGACTGCTTCGGAACCGGAATGTCGATCAGCGTATAGGCGCCTGTCGTCATCTCGCCGAGGCGGGCGCCGATTGTTATCAGCAGGTCGCAATCCTTCATATGGCGGATCAGCTTCGGCCCTGCCGCAAGGCCGAGGTCGCCGGCATAGTTTTCGTGCCTATTGTCGAACAGGTCCTGGCAGCGGAAAGAAGCGGCGACAGGCAGGCCGAAAGCTTCCGAAAATACCTTCAGGTCGGTAACGGCCTGCTGCGTCCAGCCGCCGCCGCCGACCACGACCATCGGGCGCTTCGCCTCGGAGAGAAGGCCGAGCAATTCCTCGAATTGCTGCGGGCCGGCAAAACCCTCGACCCTCTTGTAGGGAGGAGTATCGGCAACATCGACCATATCGGTCAGCATGTCTTCGGGAAGGGCGACGACCACCGGCCCGGGCCGGCCGTTGACCGCTCGGTGGAATGCCTGGCTGATGAGCTCGGGAATGCGGGCGGCATCCTCGATCTCGACGACCCACTTTGCCATTTGACCGAACATGCGGCGATAATCGATCTCCTGGAACGCTTCGCGCTCCATCTGATCGCGCGCCACCTGCCCGATGAACAGGATCATCGGCGTCGAATCCTGGAAGGCCGTATGCACGCCCACGGAGGCATTCGTCGCACCCGGCCCGCGGGTCACGAAGCAGATGCCGGGCTTGCCGGTCATCTTGCCATAGGCTTCCGCCATATAGGCGGCGCCACCTTCCTGCCGGCAGATGACGAATTCGATGGCGTCTTCCATATCGTGTAAGGCGTCGAGCGCGGCAAGATAGCTTTCGCCCGGCACGCCGAACACGCGCTCGACACCATGGATGCGCAAGGCATCGACGAGCACCTGGCCGCCGCTGCGCTTGGATGTTTCGTTTTTCATCGGGGAGCCCCTCTGCTGCTCGTTAAATGACGGCGTCTTCGAGGAAGGGGCGCTGTGCTACTACCCGCTCGTAGCCGAATGGCGAAAGATCAAGGGTCTTGAAGCCGCCATAGGTAATCAGTTCCGAGAGACCTCGCCCCATCGCCGGCGACTGCTGGAGACCGTGCCCCGAGAAGCCGTTTGCAAAGAGGAAATTGCTGACCTCGGTATGCGGTCCGAGGACGACATTGTGATCGAGGGTGCAATAGTCGTAGTGGCCGGCCCAGGAGTTGACGACCTTGATCGCCTCGAATGCCGGAACCCGGTTCGCCATGATCGGCCAGATCTCCTCATCGAACTCGTCGTGCATGACGTCGAAATCATTGGGGTCTACTTCAGGGTCATGTTTGGGATAGGTGCCCATCAGATAAAACTTGCCCTCGGGCCGGAAGAAAACGCCGGTAGGATCGATCGTCAGGCCCACTTTTCCTTCAAGAGGCGTGCGGCAATCGACGACGAACAGCGAGCGTCGGCGTGGCTCCACGGGGACGTCGAGCCCGGCCATGCGGGCGATTTTCTTGCCGTTGGTGCCTGAGGTGTTGACCATCGTGCCACAGGCGATCGTCTGGCCGCTCTTCGTCGACACCGAAACGACGCGGTCTCCCTCTCTGTTGACGGCAACAACTTCGTCTTCGATGTACTCTACGCCGAGCGCGCGCGCTTTCTTCCGAAAGCCCTGCAGCAGGCCAACGCTGTCGAACCAGCCCTCGCCCCGCTCGCCGGTGCTGCCGAGCGTCAATCCTTCGAGGTTCAGCCAAGGAAACCGCCGGCCGAGACCATCCGGGTCGAGAAGCGTCACTTCCGCGCCGCACGAGACCTGGGTCTCGTGATTACGCCTGAGAACCTGATCGCCGCGTTCGTCCTCGGCGAGGAACAGATAGCCGGCCTCATGAAAACCGATCTCGGGCGTGTCGTCGTCGATGGCGACGTTTTCCTTGAAGTTGCGGATGAACTCCGTCCCGAATTGCGAGACTTTGACATTGATCGCATTCGAGAACTGATGGCGGATGGAGCTGGAAGACAGCGCCGTCGCCGAACGCTGATAGGTCCAGTCCTTCTCGATCACCAGGACCGACCCGTTGAAGTCGGGATTGGTCGCCAGAAAATATGCCGTCGAACTGCCGACCACTGCACCGCCGACGATCACCACGTCATAGGACGACTTGGAAGCTTGCATCGGGGCGTCTCACTTTTTCTCGTCTTCAAAGTGACCGGCGGCGGCAAAGCTGCCGCCCTGGAAGCGCACCGCCGGATCGTTGGGATCGCCCTGTGTGGTCTTTTCGAAAACCTTGTCCGCGTAATCGTCGGCGCTGTCTTCCGGCTTGTATCCAAGCGATGCCGCCGTGCGGTTGTCCCAGAACGCCCGGCTGTTGTTCGACATGCCATAGGCGACCATGAAGCCGACGCGTTCTGCCGACAGGCTCTTTTCCACGAGCTGGCGGCAATCGCGATAGGAAAGCCAGGTGATGAGGTGGCGCCGGTCCGTCGGCTCGGAGAAGGACGAGCCGATGCGCAGGCTCACGGTCTCGATCCCGAACTTGTCGAAATAGTAGCGGCCGAGATTTTCGACGAAGGTCTTCGACACGCCGTAGAGACTGTCGGGGCGGGTCGGAACGTTGCCGTCGATCGTATCGGTGCGCTCGTAAAAACCGATGGCGTGAACGGAGCTGGCATAGACGATGCGCTTGACGCCATGCTGCCGGGCCGCCTCATAGATGTTGTAGCTGCCGACGATATTGGCGTTGAGGATGGTGTTCCAAGGGGCTTCGAGCCCCTGACCACCCATATGAATGATGGCGTCGCAGCCCTCCACGGCTTTCGAAACGTCGTCAAAGTCGGAAAGATCCGCCGGAAGATCCTCCTCGTGCGGCTCGAGGTTGTCGCAGGGCTTGCGTGCAGACAGCCTGACGATCTTGCCAAGCCTTGTTCCTGACTTGCGCAGCTGGGTTCCCAGAGCGCCGGCCGCGCCGGTCAGAAGCGTGCGCTGATAATCGGTCATCGAATTTTCCCTTTAGCGAAGTTTGGCCAGTGCATCGGCGGTGCGCTCGATGGCAATGGCAAGATTGTCACGCGAGGTCGCGAAGGAAAGGCGAATATAGGGTTCGACGCCGAAAGCCGCGCCGGGAACGGTTGCGACCTTGCCTTCCCTCAGGAGATAGGAGGCCAGTTCCGTATCGTTGGAAATCCTGGCGCCGTCGGGCGCCGTCCTGCCGATATAGTGGGCGCATCTGGGAAAGAGATAAAACGCCCCTTCCGGAGCCCGCACCTCAAGACCGGGTATCACACTGAAGCCCCTTGCAACGAGTTCGCCGCGCGCCTTGTATTCGGCAACCGCCGTTGTGACGAAATCCTGGGGACCGTTGAGCGCTGCGGCAGCGGCAAACTGGGTGATCGAGGACGGGCAGGTCGTGCTCTGGGACTGAAGCTTGTTCAGGGCCCTGGTCAGTTCCTTCGGGCCGGCCGCATAGCCGAGGCGCCATCCTGTCATGGCATAGGCCTTGGATACGCCGTTGATGATGAGCGTGCGGTCCTTCAGCTCCGGGCAGGCGACGACGAACGACGTGAAGGGCACGTCGCCGCAGACGATATGTTCGTAGATCTCATCCGACATGATCGCCACGTGGGGGTGCCGCGCCAGCACCGCACCAAGCGCCTTCAGTTCGTCCGCCGTATAGATCGCCCCCGTCGGATTGGACGGAGAATTGAACAGAAACCAACGCGTCTTCGGTGTGATGGCTGCGTCCAGCCGCTCGGCTGTGATCTTGAAGGCATCCTCGACACCGCAAGGCACGATCTTCGGAATGCCGCCGTGCAGGATGACGATGTCGGTGTAGGAGACCCAGTAAGGCGCCGGCACGACCACCTCGTCGCCGGGCTCCAGCGTGGCCAGGAATGCATTGAAGAGTATCTGCTTGGCGCCGTTGCCGATGGAGATCTCATCCATGGCGTAGTCGAGGCCGTTCTCACGTTTGAACTTGGCGACGATCGCTTCGCGCAGTTCCACCAGGCCGTCCGGCGCGGTATAGCGGGTAAGCCCCTTGCGCATGGCCTCGATCGCCGCCTGAACGATATGGTCAGGTGTGTCGAAATCAGGCTCGCCGAGCGAAAGGTCGACGACATGCTCTCCTTTGGCCCGCATCGCCTTGGCGGCGACCGATACCGCCATGGACGGCGAGGACTTGATCGTCGCAACGCGCGTGCTTTCGAATGCAATCATATTCATGCCTTGCCTCCCTTCGTCCCGCTCCTGCCGTAGGCTTCAGCCTGTTCTTCTGTGATGTATCCATGCTTCAGATCGTGCTCGATCGCATCAGCCGAGCGATGTGCCGGATCGCCGTAACCGCCGCCGCCCGGAAGCGACAGAACGAGGCGCCGGCCTTCCGGCACGAATTGCAGCCCCTTGCCCTTGAGAACCGTACCGTCGTCGAGCGCAACTGCGCCGGCCGTGCCGCTCAGTCCGCCTTCGCGGCCGCGTGCGGGGTGGCCAAGCCTGTCGAACATGGCGGAGAAACGGAAGCTGAAGCCCTCGGCCGCTTCGATCTCGATCATCTGGCCGAGACCGCCGCGCTGCGCGCCGGCACCCCCTGATCCCTCGCGTAATTCCTTGCGCCAGATGATGACGGGGCCGACATTCTCCGTCGCCTCGATCGGCATCGTGTGCACGCCGCTCGGAAAGGCGGTGGCGTTCAAGCCATCGAGAGCGGCGCGGGCGCCGGTGCCGCCGGAATTGAACATCAGGATTTCCGCGCCCTTGCCGCCGATCTGATCGGAGACGGGGCGCACGCTCATATGCAGGTTCCAGAGTGCGCTCGCACCCTCCGCCGGAACATGGCCTGGAAGCGCCTGATGCAGCGCGCCCAGCACGAGATCCGGCACGAAATGGCCGAGAACGTGGCGGACGGCGACCGGTGCCGGCCGCTTGGCATTGAGGATGCAGCCTTCCGGCGCCACCACGTCGAAGGGCGCGAGAGAGGCCGCGTTGTTTGGAATTTCCGGCGCCACGACGCATTTGATGCCATAGCAGGCATAGGCCTTGGCATAGACGAGCGGCACATTGATGCCGAACTTGCTCATGCCCGAGGTACCGTCGAAATCGACCACGATTCCCTCGGGGCCAATGCTCAGCTTGGCGGCGAGATGCACCGGCTCATCATAGCCGTCGAGGTCGAGGCTATAGCTCCAGGAACCGTGCGGAAGGTTCCTCAGCCGCTCCAGCGTTGCCTCGCGGCTATGCTTGAGGATGAAGCCGCCGATCGTCGACAGATCAGGGAGATTGAATTCCGTCAGCATGTCGACCAGCCGGCGCTGGCCCGTTTCGTTGCAGGCGGCGAGCGCATAGAAGTCGCCGACGACCTTGTCGTTTTCGCGAACATTGTTTCGGACGATATGGATCAGCGTCCGGTTCAGCTCGCCGCGCTCGAAGAATTTCATGATCGGGATGAAGATGCCCTCTTCATAAACTTCGCGGGCATCCGGGCCGAAACCGCGGCCGCCGATATCGACGACATGCGCGGTCGAGGCGAAATAACCGACCAGCTTGCCGTGATGGAAGGAGGGCGTGACGACGGTGATGTCGTGCAAGTGGCCCGTTCCCTTCCAGGGATCGTTGGTGATGTAGACGTCGCCTTCAAAGATATTGTCCGGCCCGATGTCGCGAATGAAATGCGCGACGGATTCCGCCATGGCGTTGACGTGGCCGGGCGTGCCGGTAACCGCCTGCGCCAGCATGCGGCCTTCCAGGTCGAAGACGCCGGCCGACAGATCGCCCGCCTCGCGCACCGAGGTGGAGAAGGCCGTGCGGATCAGGGTCTGCGCCTGCTCCTCGACGACGGAGATCAGCCGGTTCCACATGACCTGCATATGGATATCGATCATGGATTGGTTCATGTGACTATCCTCAGATCCGGGTTGCGAGAAGGCTGCCGTCGCGCTGAACGATGGCCTTGAAGGAAGAGGTAAGAACGGCTGAGGTCTCACGCTCCACGATGACCGCGGGACCCTTGATGACGTCGCCGGGCTTCAGACCGGTGCGCTCATGAATTCCGGCTTCGAGATAGGCGCCTTGCGAAGCCTCGAACAGGCGGCGGGTCTTGGCCGGCTGCACGACATTGCCTTCGGCAACGGGCGGAATACGCTCGACCGGCGGCAGCGGCGAACTCGCCTTGACCGACCAGCTGACGATCTCGATGTCGAGACCCTCGATGGCGCGGCCGAAGAAGCGCTCATATTCCCTTTCGAACGAGGCCGCGATCGTCTCGGCACTCGCAGAGTCGAAATTGCCGTCAGCAAATGGGACCGGAATATCCCAGCCCTGCCCGGCATAGCGCATGAACAGCGTGCGTTCGACCACCGGGGAGCCGGCGTCGAGCCCGCCTTCGACAAAGCCGAGTGCTTCGGCCTTCATCGCTTCCAGGAGCCGATTAGCCTCCGCATATTCGAAATTCGACAGGTTGAAGACGGCGCTGCGGACGGCTTCGTAGCCGAAGGGCGCTTTAAGGAAGCCGATCGCGGACCCGACGCCGGCACCTGGCGGAACGAGGAAGGTCGAGATACCCATCTTTTCGCAGAGCCGTGCGGCATGCAGCGGTCCCGCGCCACCAAAGGTGATCATGGTGAAATCGGAAATGTTCTTGCCGTTCTCGACGGTGTGAACGCGACCGGCATTGGCCATGTTTTCGTCGACCATTTCGCAGGTGCCGTAGGCGGAAGCTTCCGGATCGAGGCCGATCACCAAGCCGATATCGTCGCTCATCGCCTGGCGGCTCGCCTCGATGGAAAGCGGGATCGCGCCGCCGGCGAAATTGGCGGGATCGAGCTTGCCGAGGATCAGGTCGGCATCGGTCACGGTGGGGTTCTTGCCGCCGCGCTGATAACAGGCCGGGCCCGGCTCGGAGGCTGCCGAATGCGGGCCGACGCGGATCTGGCGCATTGCGTCGACCGAAGCGATCGAACCGCCGCCGGCGCCGATTTCGACCATCTCGACGACGGGGATGGAAATCGGCATGCCGGATCCCTTGCGGAATCGATAGGTGCGCGCGACCTCGAAAGTCTTGGCCGTCTTCGGCACCTGATTTTCGATCAGGCAGATCTTGGCGGTAGTGCCACCCATGTCGAAGGAAAGAACCGTATCGAGACCGTATTGACGGGCGATGTCGGCCGCGAAGATCGCGCCGCCCGCCGGACCGGATTCGACCAGGCGGACCGGAAACTCGGAGGCGCTCTCGACCGAGACGATCCCGCCGCCGGAGTGGATCATGAAGACCGGGCAGCCGACCCCGATCTCCTTCAGCGACACGACAAGACGATCGAGATAGGATTTGATCGCCGGCTTGACGTAGGCATTGGCGCAAACCGTGTTGAAGCGCTCGAACTCGCGCATCTGCGGAGAAACCTCCGACGAAATCGAAACGGAAACATCAGGAAGGCGCCTCAGGATCGCGTCGCGGACGGCGACTTCGTGCGCGCCGTTGGCATAGGCATGGATGAACCCGATCGCGACACTTTCATAGCCGCCTGCCGCGATTTTCTCGACGACGGCTGCGACCGAAGCTTCGTCCAGAGCCAGTAGAACCTTGCCGGCCGCATCGATACGCTCACGCACGACGAAGCGGTCGGCGCGCGCGATGAGAGCCGGCGGCAGGGAAATATTGAGATCATATTGCTCGAAACGGTTCTCGGTGCGCATCTCAAGCACGTCGCGAAAACCTTCCGTCGTCACGAAGGCGGTCTTGGCGCCGCGCCGCTCGATGAGCGCGTTGGTGGCAAGTGTCGTGCCATGGATGAGGATGCCGATCTCTGAAAGAGCGATGCCCGCCATGTCGGCGACGGTCTTCACACCTTTGAGGATCGCCCGCTCCGGCGCCGTATAGTCCGTCAGGATCTTGGTCGAGTGAAGCGTCCCATCGAGGTCGAGAGCGATATCCGTAAAGGTGCCGCCGATATCGACGCCCACCCGGCAGTTTCGTGGCGTGCTGCTCACCGTCTTGTTCCCCGCTTTTTAACGTTCGCGACCGCGCACGCGCGGTCATGCATCCCGCCATTCTTCACTGTTGCAAACAACACTGCAACATTTCCGCTTGACGGTCTTCGTATATGTCACTTATCATATAAGTGTCAATTAAGAAAAGGATCGAAAATCTCGAAACTCGCTCTTCTCAGCGTTTTCAACGAGAACGAATTACCTAGCAAAACTAACGGCTTAGCCTCCAAAGCGAAGTATGAACGCGGGCTAAACCGCGTCGAGAACGACTAGAGATCGAATAGCTTCAACCAGAGGGAAAACCACATGAAATCCGTCTCGACACTTCTTAGCGCCACCGCCGTCGCCTCCGCCCTGCTGTTTTCCAACGCTTTGGCGGCCGACACGATCAAGATCGGCGTCGCCGGCCCCTATACCGGCGCCAATGCGACCTTCGGCGAGCAGGTATTCAGCGGCGTCTCCGCCTACGTCACCGACGTCAATGCATCGGGCGGCATCAACGGCAAGAAGATTGAACTGGTGAAGGGTGACGACGCCTGCGAACCGAAGCAAGCCGTTTCCGTCGCCAATCGTTTCGTCGACCAGGACAAGGTCCAGGCCGTGATCGGGCATTTCTGCTCGTCCAACACGATCCCTGCTTCCGAAATCTACAATGATGCCGGCATCCTCGAAATGACGCCGTCCTCGACCAATCCGACCGTCACCGATCGCGGTTTCGACAATCTGTTCCGTGGCTGCGGCCGTGACGACCAGCAGGCCGTCGTTGCCGGCGCCTTCATTCTGGATACGCTCAAGCGGGACAAGATCGCCCTCATCCACGACAAGGACACCTATGGCCAGGGCCTGGTCGACGCCGTCAAGAAGACGATCGAAGCGCGCGGAATCAAGCCTGTGATGTATGAGGGCCTGACCCGCGGCGAACGTGACTTCAACGCGCTCGTCACCAAGATCAAGAGCTCCGGCGCCAACGCCGTCTACTTCGGCGGCCTCATTCCCGAAGGCGGTCCGCTGATCCGCCAGCTGAAGGAGCAGGGTGTCGACGTCGTCGTCGTCAGTGGCGATGCCTTCGCCCAGACCGAACTCGTCGCGGCCGCCGGCGGCGCGCAAAACCTCAAGAACGTCTATTATTCGGCAACGCCGGATCCGCTGGCCGATCCCTCCACGCAGGGCGTCCAAGATTCGCTGAAGAAAGCCAACATCACGCCGGCCAACTATGTGCTCTATGGCTATGCCAACGCACAGGCCGTCATTGCCGCGCTGAAGGCCGGCGACGAGCTGAAGGCCCAGGCCGACTATCTCCGCAGCAACACCGTCGATTCCGCCATCGGCAAGATCACCTGGGACGCCAAGGGCGACATCAAGGACTTCAAGTTCGTCTTCTACAACTTCGACGACAAGGGAACCCCTGTCTTGGTGAAGTAAGGCATTTTGCCCGAGCCGACCGGACCTCAAGGTTCGGCTGGCTCGGGCATCCCCGAAAACCATAAGAGGGGTTCACCATGGACTTTTACATCCTGGTTCAACAATTGTTCAACGGCATCACGCTCGGGACGATCTACGGCCTGATCGCGGTCGGATACACCATGGTCTACGGCGTCATCCGGATGATCAACTTCGCCCATGGCGACGTCTATATGGTATCGGCCTACATCGCCGCCATCACGCTTGCCGTCCTCGGCTATTTCGGCGTTCAGTCGGTTCCCTTCGCCTTGATATCCGTGCTGGTGATCAGCTGCGCGATAACGGCCGTCTATGGCTGGGTGATCGAGCGCGTCGCCTATCGTCCGCTTCGCGGCTCGACCAAGCTTGCTCCGCTGATATCGGCCATCGGCATCTCGCTGATGCTGCAGAGCTACGTCCAGATCGCCCAGGGGGCGCGCGACCAGGGTGTGCCGACGCTCATCCAGGGGGCGTTTCGCATCGGTAACGATACCCACTTCGCGCAGATCACCTACATGCAGACGGTGATCCTGTTCGCGTCGCTGATCGCCATGGGCATACTGACCTATGTGATCAACTACACCAGGATCGGCCGCGAATGCCGCGCCACCCAGCAGAACATCCGGATCTCCGCGATACTCGGGGTCAACACCGACCGGATCATTTCGACGGTGTTCGTCATGGGCGCGGCCACTGCCGCCGTCGGCGGTACGCTCGTCACCTTCAACTACGGTTCCTTCAACTTTTTCATCGGCTTCGTCATGGGCATCAAGGCCTTCACGGCCGCGGTTCTCGGCGGGATCGGCTCGCTGCCCGGCGCCGTGCTCGGCGGCATCGTCCTCGGCCTGACCGAGGCTCTGTTCGCCGGCTATGTCAGCACCGACTACAAGGACGTCTTCGCCTTCGCATTGCTCATCACCCTCCTGTTTTTCCGACCGTATGGCCTGCTTGGCCGGCCTGAAACCCAGAAAGTCTGAGGAGGAGCAAGAAGCCATGGAATCCAAACGCCTTCGGGGGCTCTTCAAGCAAGCGCTCCTCACTTTTACCGTCTCCCTCATCCTGTTCGGCCCGATCTCGGGGCTGGTGCTCGACGGATTTTCGTTCACGAACGAACTGATGCGCGCGGTGTTGCTGGCGGCCGTCGTCACGGCAGGCCGAACGGCGCTCTCGCTGTTCCAGATGAGCAGCCTCGGCCGAAAATTCACCCGGCGCATGGCCGGCAACGGCGCCGGCGTGACTGTCATGACCGGCAAGGAGAGATCACCGGTGCTGGTTCTTTCCCTGTTGTTTCTCGCCGGATTGAGTCTGCCGTTTTTCGCCGACAAGTACTTCCTGGGTATCGCGATCCTCGCCCTGATATATTGCCTGCTCGGCCTCGGGCTCAACATCGTCGTCGGGCTTGCGGGTCTGCTCGACCTTGGCTACGTCGCCTTCTACGCCGTGGGCGCCTATCTCCTGGCGCTCGGATCGCAATATCTCGGCATCGGGTTCTGGGGCGCTCTGGTCCTTGCGCCTTTTCTGGCCGGTCTATTCGGCATGATCCTCGCCTTCCCCGTCCTCAAGATGCATGGCGACTATCTTGCCATCGTCACGCTCGGATTCGGCGAGATCATTCGTCTGGTGCTGAACAACTGGCTGGAATTCACCGGCGGCCCCAACGGCGCTCCGGTCCCCGCACCCACATTCCTCGGCCTCGAATTCACCCGCACGGCCAAACAGGGTGGCATCCCCATTCATGAATATCTGGGCATCCCCTACAGCGCGGACTACCGGTTCTGGTTCCTCTATTTCGTGCTGTTTCTTGTCGTCGGCTTCGTCATCTATGCCGTCGAGCGGCTGCGCGTCATCCCTCTCGGCCGCATGTGGGAAGCGCTGCGGGAAGACGAGATCGCCTGCCGTTCGCTCGGCGTCAATCACGTCTTCACAAAGTTGACGGCCTTCATGCTCGGCGCCTCCACGGGCGGCCTCGCCGGCGTCTTTTTCGCCGCACAACAGGGCTTCGTGAACCCGACATCCTTCACCTTCTTCGAATCCGCGCTGATCCTCGCCATCGTCGTGCTTGGCGGTCTCGGATCGACGGCGGGCGTCATCTCGGCAGCGCTCGTTCTCACCATTCTGCCGGAACTTCTGCGTGAGTTCGCCGAATACCGCGTTCTGGTCTTCGGTATCCTGATGGTGGTGATGATGATCTGGAAACCGCGCGGCTTGGTCCGCATCAAGCGCCCGGCATTCTTTCCGAGTTCGACGAAGGAAGGCATCGGCACCGAACTGTCCTTTGAGGGTAAGGCGGAGGCGGGACGATGAGCCCTATCCTCGAAGTGCAGAACGTGACGATGCGTTTCGGCGGCATCGTCGCCAACCGGGACGTCAGCTTCTCGGTCGAACGCGGCGCGGTCACCGCCCTCATCGGTCCCAACGGCGCCGGCAAGACGACGATGTTCAACTGCATCACTGGATTCTATCGCTCCAGTGAAGGCCGCATCATGCTGAACGGGCGCGATGGTCCAACGGATATCGGCCAGTTGGTGACGAAACGGGTTGCCGGTGGCTCGCATCTCGTGACGCGCGCAGGAATCGCCAGGACGTTCCAGAACATCCGCCTGTTCAAGGAGATGTCGGTCATCGAGAACCTTCTGGTCGCCCAGCATCTGGCAACCCGCAACAATATTCTCAGCGGCGTTTTCCGGACCGGGGCGTTCCGCAAGGCCGAGGCAGAAGCCGTCGACCGCGCCTATCACTGGCTTGGGCAAATGAAGCTTGCCGACGACGCCAACCGCCTGGCCGGCGAACTGCCCTACGGCCGGCAGCGCCGGGTCGAGATCGCCCGCGCCATGTGCACAGGCCCGAGCCTCATATGCCTCGACGAACCGGCTGCCGGCCTGAACCCTTCCGAAACGCTGGATCTGGCCGAGGTCATCCAACGGCTCTGTGCCGATCACAAGCAGACGGTTCTCGTCATCGAGCACGACATGGGTCTCGTCATGCGCATTTCGAACCACATCGTCGTGCTCGATCATGGCGAGGTGATCTCCGACGGCACGCCTAAGCATGTCGCCAACGATCCGGCCGTTGTCGCCGCTTATCTCGGGGTCAGCGAAGAAGAGGTGCAAGCATGAGCCAGTCGTCCGACACGCAGGTACCGCTTCTCGAATTCGCCGGCGTTCACGCCCATTACGGCCCGATCGAAGCGCTGAAGGCGGTAAACGTTCATATCTCAGCCGGTGAGATCGTCAGCCTGATCGGTGCAAACGGCGCCGGCAAGACCACGCTGCTTTCCTCCATCTTCGGCGCGCCGCGCGCCTCATCCGGCAAGATACTGCATCGTGGCGAAGACATCTCCCAGATGCCGACCAGCAGGATTTCCCGGCGCGGCATCGCGCTCGTTCCGGAAGGCCGCCAGATCTATCAGGAAATGTCCGTCGAAGAGAATATGATGATGGGCACGACGCCGATCGGCATGGCCCATTTCGAAGAAGACCGGAACACCATGTTCGAGCTCTTCCCGCGCCTCAAGGAACGTCGAAACCAGACCGCCGGCACCATGTCGGGCGGCGAACAGCAGATGCTCGCCATCGCCCGCGCCATGATGGCGCGGCCGGAACTGATCCTGTTCGACGAACCGTCGCTCGGCCTGGCGCCGTTGATCGTCAAGCGCGTTTTCGAAGTTTTGCGGGAGATCGCGGCGATGGGCAAAACGATATTTCTCGTCGAGCAGAACGCCAATCATGCACTGAAGCTGTCGCAGCGGGCCTATGTCATGGTCAACGGCCGTATCCACCTCTCCGGCGATAGCGCCGCCCTGCTCGATAACCAAGACGTCCGCAAAGCCTATCTCGGATTGCACTGAACAAGGGGCTTCCAGCCGGCATGGTCAATCTCCCGACGGCTGGCGTCGATTTAGCGCGGATGCCGTCCGGAGGGTTTACCCCGAAGAACAGTCATCTGTTCCTGCTGCACTTCATTTTCATCGTTCAGAACGGCTTGCCAAAGCCTGTTGCCGAGCCGAAGCGACACCCGTTTCGTCCCCTCGTGTTCAGCTGTCCCGATTTCCACGGAACTGATGACAGAACCATGGCGCATGTGGCGGCGAAGATCGGCGAGCGACAACCCGAACCGCTCCGCCAGTTCCGATGATTCCAGGATAAAATCGCCATTTGCATCGCGCTCGATCAGCACCGACTTTTTCTCCAGCTAGATTCCACGCCCACCGCTCAGGCCACTGCCGGGATCGCATTGTCTTCCTTTGGCAGCAGTCGCGCTACTGCGCTCAGCAGATCCGTCTGCGATATCAGGCCAAGGATCCGGTAATCGTCGTCGACAATGATGACGGCATGCGTGCGGCCGTCCGTCAGAACGGGCAATAGCGACAGAGCGGGGTCCGAAGGCCTCGCCACAGCCGGCCTCGCGATCGCATGCGCGATGGTCTCGGTGCTCATCGACAATTCCCGCAAGCCGACGGTGCCGACGAGGCGGCCCTCTGGGTCCTTCACCGGCAAGGTGCGGATATTGTGCTTCAAGAGCAGATGCCGTGCGGCATCCGGTTCCGAGGCTTCGCCAATGGCGATCACGTCGCGCGACATGATATCGGCACAACTGATCTTGCCGTTTGAGCGGATGGCCGCTTGCAGCTCGACCTGCTGCAACAGCCGGCCGAGATCTGCCCGGTCGATATCGAAGGTTTCGTCAAGCGCTTCGAGGGCCGCATCGACATCCTCCTCGCGAAAACCCACCCGCACGGCCGATGGCAGGTCGATCGTCTGATGCGTGTTCTCCGCCGATTTCGGAACGACATGCGGATAATTCCGCTTGGACAGCTTGTGGAACAGCAGGCCAAGGCCGACGAGAATGCAGGAGTTCAAAGCGACGGGCACGAAGGGAAAGAGGAATCCCCAGCCGGCAACGACAGGTCCGCCGAGCACGGCGGTCAGGGCAGCAGCTCCTCCGGGCGGATGAAGGCAGCGCGTGAAGGACATGGCGCCGATGGCAAGCGAAACGCCGACGCCGGTCGCGATGATCGGATCGCCAATGAAATAGGCGGCAACAATCCCCATCAGGGCGGAAATCGTATTGCCGCCGATGATCGACCATGGCTGCGCCAGCGGGCTTGCCGGCACCGCGAAAAGAAGCACCGCGGACGCCCCCATCGGCGCGACGATCAAGGGAAGATGCGGCCCCTGCCCGAACAGATAGCCGCTGATGACGCCGGTGAAACCAATGGCCAGCAAAGCGCCGAGACATGCAATCAATCGCTCTCGTAAGGTCGCACCCGCCAATATGGGTGAGAACAAACGGAAGCGGCGAAAGCGGCTCGGTCCCACCTTCGGGGAAACGGGATACTGCATGACAAGACCAATTTTAAGCGAGGATTATCTGGCGGCGAAGAAGAAAGGCGTGCGGGCTAGTTTGTCGCCAGCCTGATATCTCTGCCTTTTGTCGCGCTGAGGACTTCGTGGAATGCGCTGAACGCGCTGGGACGATCATTCTTGCGATAGACGAGCAGCGTCTCGACGGGTCCCAGCTGATGGGTCTGGACAGGCGTCGGCCAGTGCATGAGATCAAGGACGGATCGCGGCATGACGCCGGCCGTCTTGCCGGTCGCAACGCTCGCCAGGATCGCGTGGTAGGAGCCGAGCTCGCTCGTCGGCAGGGCGCTCGATTTGCGCGCCCAGTTTTCGGCGATCCTGCGATAGGTGCAGCCGGGCTCTAGAGCGGCGAGCGATCCGACACGCAGGTCTGCGGCGGATTTGATGGACGGATGCCCGGACGGCAGCACGATCAACAGATCTTCGACGAAGACCGGCTCCATCTCCAGCGCCTTGAGTTCGGCATCGAAGCTCGAGTCTTCCTCGCGCATCGTCTTCGGCGGGCGGGCAATCAGCGCACAATCCAGTGCATCAGAGAGAACGTCGCGGGTCAGATCGCGGGACGCCCCCATCGTCAGATGAAGCGACACATCAGGCCACATCTGATTGAATTGCGTCAGCGCCGCCGGCAGCCTGCTTGCCGCCGTGCTCTCCATGGTGCCGACCCGCAATGTCCCGGATGGGGCCAGAGGCCGCACGGCCTGGCGCGCTTCGAGCGCAAGCGCCATAAGCCGGTTGGCATAGCCGAGAAACGTCTCACCCTCGCGTGTCAACGTCATCCTCTTGCCGTCACGGCTGAAGAGGGAAACGCCGAGATCCTCCTCCAATTGCTGGACGCGCGTCGTCACATTCGACGGCACCCGCCCGACGGCCTTGGCAGCCTTCGTCACGCTGCGGTCGCTGGCAACGGCGAGGAATATCTCGATCGATGAAAGGTCCAATGAAAAGATCTCGTTTCCGGAATTAAGACGATAGATAATTCTCTATATAAAAATCATTGCATCAGCTCAAGCCGGTTTCGGCATTGGACGAAAAACGCCATCCGCGGACCGGACAGGCAAGCGATTGCCGAAAAAAGGATCGCGACGCCGAGGAAATAGCCATGCAGGCGGCGGCATTGCCTCTGCCGGATGAGGATTTGCGGGTTTGAGGCTGGCATGCGGTTTGCATCCGCAAGGCCATCTGCAGATCGATCGGCGACGACCTTAATGTTGCAACTTGTCTTGACCTGTCTTCTTCTGAGCGTCGCTTCAGGCTTGAGCATGCGCCGTTTTCTCCTGCCGTATTTCCCAGGCGGCGATCTCGCTGAGAAATCCGCCCCTGTGACGATCGTCGCAAGCGCCGTCTTTCTGGCGGCAATCGCTTTCACCGTCTCCGATCAGGAGCTTTGGGCAAAATCCGTCATCCTGATGCTCGGCCTTTCGCTGGCGGCGATGTTCGACGATGCAAGACCCAGGCTGACGATCGCCCTCTCCGCCGTCAGTTTGGCGGCCTATCTCGGGCTGCGTTCGATTAGCTGAGCATCCAACCTCACGCAAACAGTTCAGTGGTGATTGAACACCGCGGCTCATCGCCCGGTGCCGAAGCCCAATCGAGGCGTTGCATCCATCGACGAAATCATTCGTCAACAGAGCCACATCTTACAACCTGAAACATCCCCGACGGGGGACAGGGAAAACTTCGCGCAATACGAGAAAATGATCTCCATTGAAGAATATTCTCTCCCTGTTATTCTCCACAATAGAACATTTTCCCGGGCACGCCGGGATCGCAACGGCTCCTGTGCCGCACGGATGTTCGAGTTGCGCCGATGATGAGGAGGCGAGTGGCGATCATGGACAGCGACCCGGCAGGAAAAATCTGGTCGGAATGGTACGCGTGGCATCCTGTCTTGCCGACCGATGACACAGTGTTCTGGCTCGAGACCGTGTACCGCAAGGAAAGCCCGGAGGGTTTCTGGCAATACCGCTCGTTCCGGCCCGAATTCGAACGTCAGCAGGCTCTGACCCGCCTCCCCATCTGTCCCGGCGCTTAGAGCCTTTCCTGGTCAGATTGAAGCATTCTGCCGGAGCAGGTTTTCGTCAGGGCAAAGGCGATTGGCGACGGGCATACCCCAAGGTACGTCCGAGCCGATCGCCTTTGATCCTGGCGGAAGGATGCCCGGCCCTGCGGGTTGGCTGAAACGGGCCGGCTGATCGACCGGCCGGCTTGGCCGTAGAGCTTGGCTACGACACGCGCCGGCCGGTCGACCATCCGACTCCGTTTGAGCCAACAGAATGCTTCAATCTGACCAGGAAAGGCTCTAAAACCCGACAACGATCTTCAGTAGGCTTGCGTCAACCGAGTGCCTGGCTGACGAGCGCATAGGTCTTCGGCTCGGGCGCCACTGCGCGTCCGGCAACCGGAAGCCAAGGGCCACCCAGCGACATGGTCGTCACGATATCGTAGACAGGAAGACCGCAGCGGGAGAGGAAATCGGAAAAGGCTCCGCCTTGCTCGCGTGTGTCGAGGCGCAGGAACGCCCCTGCGTGCTCGGCAGCATGCGGGCGGACGACGGCGATCGCGTCTGCGTCACTGCGCGCCACAACGGGACCGATAACATGGCCGCGCCCGAACCGCCGGCAAAGCGAGAATGCCTCGATCCGGCCGGCGCGGCTCAACACGATGCCCTTGGAATTTGCCAGGAGCCGGGCCAGGAGCAGTTTGCGATCCGTGCCGAAGGCCACGCAATCCAATTCGGCGATCGCTTCCAGATCGCCAGCCTCGACGGCCCGTATCACGGCGCCGGACGGCGGCGCCACATCCGGCGGCAACATCGCTTCGCCATGGCATTGAAAGACGAGCGCCTCCCGAACAAAATTCAGGGACCGATAAAGACGGCGCGCTGCGCGCGTCGCATTCAGCCCGAGGCTCCGCCCGGCGACCTGATTCAGCGCATGGCCCATCAACCATTGACCGGCGCCATTGGTTTGAAGACGCGGCGAGGTGATGACCATACCGACCGTGGCAAATTGCGCGTCATAGGGAAACCACATGGCAGAGCCCAGGATACGGCCGATGTCATCGATCGCCACGATGCCCTGTCCGAACTCCCGCAGGAACTGCCAGTCCTCACCGCGATGCGGCCAGGCGACGGTCATCGACAGCGCATGCAACTTGTCGAGGGCAACGCTGTCGATCCCGGCGATATGCGTCTCGAAACTATCGACGAACCTGGATTCGGATGTCAGTTCACTCACTCCCGCCCCCTGCTGCTTTTTTTGGCCAAGTCTGCGCCCGGAAACTTCTCCGTCCAGACTAGAACAGATCGTTCGATACAATTCACTGGTGAAGCCTGCGCAAACACAACAATCGACCAAATCCCGATGTGCTTTCGGCAAGTAACGCCTGCGCCTCCCTCTAGACTCATCGACAGATCCAGCGGCCCGGAGTCGCCGTTCACTGTGAGAGCCCGGAAATGTCCCCTCCTTCAGCCCAGTTGCAAACACCTCTAACATCTCGCTGGGCCGAATTGTCGTTTCCGTCGGCGGCAGGGCATGCTTGTGAGGTCGCAGATGCAGGCCATTGAAGTTCTCGAAAGGCTCATTGGCTTCCCCTCCGTCGTTGGCACGCCGAACGGCGAGATCGTCGCATGGATCCGGCACTATCTGCAAAGCCACGGCGCTATCGTCACGGAGCTTCCCGGCCCGGAGGGCGATCGGTCGAACCTCTTCGCTACGATCGGCCCGAAGGAAACGCCGGGCTATATTCTCTCAGGCCATATGGACGTGGTCCCCGCCGCCGAAAGCGGCTGGACCAGCGACCCTTTCCGCTTGCGGGCCGAAGCGGACCGCCTTTACGGTCGCGGCACCACGGACATGAAGGGTTTCCTGGCCGCGGTTCTCGCGGCCATTCCGGCGCTGGCGGAAACACCGCTTCGCCGCCCCGTCCACCTTGCCTTTTCCTATGACGAAGAGGCCGGCTGCCGCGGCGTGCCGCACATGATCGCCCGCCTGCCGGAGCTCTGCGCAACTCCGCTTGGCGCGATCATCGGCGAGCCGAGCGGCATGCGGGCGATCCGCGCCCACAAAGGCAAGGCCGCGGCCCGTCTGACCGTCAAGGGCCGGTCCGGCCACTCCTCGCGCCCGGACCAGGGACTGAACGCAATCCATGCCATTACCGACGTCCTGGCTTGCGCTCGCGCCGAAGCCGAACGGCTCACGCGCGGCCCTTTCGAGCATGTTTTCGAACCGCCCTACTCCTCGCTTCAGGTCGGCACGCTGAAGGGCGGCCAGGCGGTCAACATCATTCCCGACAGTTGCGAGGCCGAGTTCGAAGCGCGGGCTATTTCCGGCGTCGATCCGATCACGCTGCTGGCTCCACTGCGAGCAGCGGCCGAGGGACTATCGCAGCTTGGCTTTCAGGTGGAATGGCGCGAACTCAGCGCCTATCCGGCGCTTTCGCTGGCCGCCGATGCGCCGCTTGCAGCGCTGCTCGGCGAACTGACCGGCATCGAGCCGCTCGCCGCCGTCAGCTACGGCACCGAGGCCGGGCTTTTCCAGCGCGCCGGCATCGATGCGATCATCTGCGGACCGGGCGACATCGGCCGCGCCCACAAGCCGGACGAATTCATCCTCGCCGGCGAACTGCTCGCCTGCCAGGCGATGGTCGAGGCGCTTGGCCGCCGTTGCGCCTGATGACATGATCGAGGAACCGACGTCATGACCTTTCTCTTCAATTCGGATGCGAAACGTGGCGCCATATTCGCCGAAGCCTTCGCGCGCGAACTGCCCGACATTGCTTTTTCCATGGATCCCCAGTCGGTCGAACCGGACGCCGTGCGCTACCTGATCACCTGGACCGTACCGGAGGATCTCGCGCGCTATCGCAATCTCGAAATCCTGTTTTCGATCGGCGCCGGCATCGACCAGTTCCATATCGATGCGGTGCCGGCGTCGGTGAAGGTGGTGCGCATGGTCGAGGACGGCATCGTCAGGATGATGCAGGAATATGTGACGCTGGCGGTGCTTGCGCTGCATCGCGACATGCCGACCTATCTCGACCAGCAGCGGCGCCGGACCTGGCGGACGATCGCGTCTAGGCAGGCCTCGGAACGCCGCATCGGCGTGCTCGGCCTCGGCATGCTTGGGAGCGCCGTGCTCGAACGTTTGCAGCCCTTCGGCTTTCCGCTTTCGGGATGGAGCCGCAGCCCGCGCGAGATCGACGGCGTCCGATGCCTGAGCGGCCGGGACGGCCTCGATATTCTGCTTGCAACCACCGACATTCTCGTCTGCCTGCTGCCGCTGACGGACGAAACGCGCGGCTTCCTGAATGCCGAGCTTTTCGCCGGACTGCCGGCCGGCGCAGCACTCATCCATGTCGGCCGCGGCGCTCAGCTCGACCATCAGGCGCTCATTGACGCGCTCGACGCCGGGCATCTCTCCGGCGCCGTCGTCGACGTTACCGATCCGGAGCCGCTGCCTCAGGACCACGCCTTCTGGAACCATCCGAAGATCCTGCTGACGCCGCACATTGCGAGCGTCACCCAGCCTGAAACCGCCGCGGCGGCCGTCATCGGCAACATCAAACGGCACCAGGCGGGCCTCGATCCGATCGGCTTGGTCGATCGCAACCGTGGCTACTGAGTTCTCAACCTAGGAAAGTAAAATCATGTCCCTCCTCAAGACGATCGACACCAACCCATCCTTCGCGCCGCGCGAATCCGGGCCCCTCCCCGAACGGCTGATCTCGGGCAGTCCTGCCTTCAAGACCTGGGCGCAGGACGTCGCGCGCGGCGAGACGGTTCATAGCGGCGTCTGGGAAGCAACACCCGGCGAGACGCGCTCGATCAAGGGCGAGACGTTCGAATTCTGCCATATCCTTTCCGGCCTGGTCGAACTCACGCCGGAAGGCGGCGAACCGGTGGTCTACAAGGCCGGCGACAGCTTCGTCATGAAGCCGGGCTTCGTTGGTGTCTGGAAGACGATCGAGACGGTGCGCAAGATCTACGTCACCGTGTCGTGATGCCGACGCCGTAGATTTGACTGTGGCGGCGGCGAAAACGCAATTTTTCGCCGCTGCGGCATCGCCGGTCGACGCATGCTGCTCGCCTTCCCCAGTTAGGCTTGTCTCAGCCCATCCCGAGGACATGCGATGACACTCAGCTTCGATCCGAACACGATTTCCCTGCCCGTCGGACATTTCATCGGCGGCCGGCTGGTTCCGGCCGAAGCCGTCATCGACATGCACCGTCCATCCGACGGCAAGGCCTATGCCGGCTGCCCGCTGGCCGACGAGACGCTTGTCGATCACGCCGTCGAAACCGCCAGGACCGCGTTGAAGACGAGCAATTGGGGTGGCGTACGACCACGCGAGCGCACCGTGGCGCTGCACCGATGGGCGGACTTGATCGAAGCCGAGGGGGAGACCCTCGCCAGGCTCGAAGCGCTTTCCTCGACACGGCCCGTCGGTCATCTCGTCGCCGGCGATATCGCCGTCACCGCTGAGCAAATCCGCTTCTTTGCCGAATTCGCTGACAAGGAAGGCGGCGACCTCGTCCCGACAGACGATGCGAACTTCGGCATGATCATGACGGAACCTTATGGCGTCGTCGGCGCCATCACACCCTGGAATTTTCCCTTATCCATGGCCGGCTGGAAGCTCGGCCCGGCGCTGGCGGCGGGCAATGCGGTGGTGCTGAAGCCATCGGAAATGACACCGTTTTCGACGCTCTATCTCGCCGAACTTTCGGTGCGAGCCGGCCTGCCGGCCGGTCTCGTCAACATCGTGCTCGGCGACGGCCCGACCACGGGAAACGCGATCACCGGACATCCCGGCATCTCCAAGGTCAGTTTCACCGGCTCGACCGCGGCCGGCTCGGCGATCATGACCAACATCGCCCGCACCGGCGTCAAGCCGATGACGCTGGAACTCGGCGGCAAGAGCCCGCAACTGGTCTTCGCCGATGCCGATCTCGAGCTTGCGGCGGGCGCAATCGCCGGCAGCATCCTCTCCAACGCCGGTCAGGCCTGTGTTTGCGGATCCCGCCTCATCGTCGAGGCGAAGGTGGCGGACGCGCTCGCAGCCGCACTTATCGAGAGGCTGGCGGCCATCCGCCCCGGCCCCACCTGGGACGAGGCGACCGATTATTCGCCGGTCATCTCCGAACGCCAGATCGCCCGCATGGACGACATCATCCGTGCCGCGATCGACGGTGGCGCCGAATGCCTTACCGGCGGCCGCCGGCTCGACCGCGAAGGTTATTTCTACGCACCGACCCTGATTTCGGGCGTGACGGCAACATCGCCGGCGGTTCTCGAGGAGATCTTCGGACCGGTGCTGACCATTCAGACCTTCGAGGACGAGGAGGAGGCGCTGAGCCTCGCCGACCATCCGGCCTATGGGCTTGCCGCCGGCCTCTTCACCCGCGACCTCTCACGCGCCATCCGCGTGACTCGCCGCCTGCAGGCCGGCACCGTCTGGGTCAACCGCTACGGCCGCTCGCGCGACCATATCCTGCCGACCGGCGGCTACAAGCAGTCCGGCATCGGCAAGGATCTCGGCCGCGACGCCTATCTCGCCAACCGCAAGAGCAAGAGTGTGCTCATCAGCCTGTGAGGATCTGCGATGAAAACCTACAAAATCGCCCTTCTGCCCGGAGACGGCATCGGCCGCGACGTGACGGCAGCGGCCTGGGCCGTGCTTGAAAAGGCAGCTCGCCTGAACGGATTTTCTCTTGATACAACCAGCTATCCCTGGTCCTGCGACTACTATCTGGAGAATGGCAGCATGATGCCCGCCGATGGCATCGAAACGCTCAGATCCTTCGACGCCATCCTGCTCGGCGCCGTCGGCTGGCCTCGCAAAGTGCCGGATTCCGTGTCGCTGCACGGGCTTCTGCTGCCGATCCGCAAGGCTTTCGTGCAATATGCCAATATTCGCCCGCACCGGCTGCTGCCGGGTGTGCAGGGGCCGTTGCGATCCGATGGCTTCGACATCCTCTGCATCCGTGAAAATACCGAGGGCGAATATTCCGGCGCCGGTGGCCGCGTCCACCAGGGCACCGATAATGAGGTGGCTGTGGAGACCTCGATCTTCACCCGCAAGGGGGTTGAGCGCATTCTGCGCTTCGGCTTCGAGCAGGCGCTGACACGACGCGGCAAGCTTGCCTCGGTGACGAAGTCCAACGCCCAGAAATATTCGATGGTCTTCTGGGACGAGATCACCCAGAGGCTTTCAGCGGAATATCCGGATGTCGAGGTGACCAGCTACCATATCGACGCCATGGCTGCCCGCATGGTCTTGGCGCCGGATAGTCTCGACGTCGTGGTCGCCTCCAACCTGTTCGGCGATATCCTGACCGACCTCGGCGCCGCCATCCAGGGCGGGCTCGGCTTTGCCGCCTCCGCCAATATCAATCCCGATCGCTCGGCGCCATCGATGTTCGAACCGGTCCACGGCTCGGCGCCCGATATCGCCGATCTCGGCATCGCCAATCCGATCGCCGCCATCTGGTCGGGCGCAATGATGCTGGAGCATCTCGGAGAAAAGGCTGCCGCCGCAAGGGTGATGGCATCAATCGAAGCGACGACGGCGCGCGGCATCGGCGCAATTCCCGGCAAGGACAAGACCGACGCCATCACGGCATCGGTGCTTTCGGCACTTGGCTGATCAATGGAGAACAGAATGAACGGATTAAGGGACAACAGCCTGCTTCGCCAGCAGGGGCTGATCGACGGAGAATGGCGGGGGGCCGCGGCCGGGCACACGATCGAGGTGATCGATCCGGCGACCCAGCATGTGCTGGGCACGGTACCCGACATGGACGGAGCCGATACGAGGGCGGCAATCGTGGCGGCGGAAAAGGCCTTTGGTCCATGGCGCGCAAAGACCAATGCCGAACGCGGCGCGTTGCTGGAAGCCTGGCATGATCTGATGCTCGACAATATCGAGGATCTGGCGCTGATCCTCACTCGTGAGCAGGGCAAGCCGCTGACGGAAGCGCGCGGCGAAATCCGCTACGGCGCCTCGTTCATCAAATGGTTTTCCGAGGAGGCGCGCCGCATCGGCGGAACGACCATTCCCTCGCCGACGGCGGATCGGCGGATCGTCGTTCTGAAGGAGCCCGTCGGCGTATCGGCGATCATCACGCCGTGGAATTTTCCGAATGCGATGATCACCCGCAAGGTCGGGCCGGCGCTCGCCGCAGGCTGCACCGTCGTCGTCAAGCCATCGGACCTGACCCCCTTTTCGGCGCTGGCGCTCGGCGTATTGGCGGAGCGCGCCGGCATCCCCAAGGGGGTGATCAATATCGTCACCGGCATGCCGACCGGCATCGGCGACGAACTTATGGCGAACCAGACCGTCCGCAAGATCTCTTTCACCGGTTCGACCCGCGTCGGCTCGCTGCTCATGCGCGGCGCGGCCGACAGCGTCAAGCGGCTCAGCCTCGAACTCGGCGGCAACGCGCCCTTCATCGTCTTTGACGATGCCGATCTCGATCTGGCCGTGGAAGGCGCGATCGCCTCGAAATTCCGCAATGGCGGGCAGACCTGCGTCTGCGCCAACCGGCTTCTCGTCCAGTCCGGCGTCTACGAGGCCTTCGCCGCTAAACTTTCCGCGCGCGTATCGGCCATGAAGGTCGGGGCCGGCACGGATGCCGGCACCGATATCGGGCCGATGATCAACAAGGCGGCGATCGAGAAGATCAAGCGTCATGTCGACGATGCGGTGGAAAAGGGAGCGAGGATCCTCGCCACCGCAGATTCCGTGCCTGAAGGCAATCAATATGCGGTGCCAATGGTGCTTGGCGGTGCGACGACCGAGATGCAGCTCGCCAGCGAAGAGACGTTCGGACCCGTTGCCCCGCTTTTCCGTTTCGACAACGAGGAAGAGGCGATCCGCATCGCCAACGCCACGCCCTTCGGGCTTGCGGCCTATTTCTACACCGGGAGCCTGAAACGCTCCTGGCGTGTCGCCGAAGCGCTCGAATTCGGGATGGTCGGCCTGAACACAGGGGCGATCTCGACCGAGGTCGCTCCCTTCGGCGGCGTCAAACAATCCGGTCTTGGCCGGGAGGGCGCGCAGTGCGGCATCGAGGAATATCTCGAGATGAAGAGCTTCCACATCGGCGGGCTCGCCTAACTACAGGAAAACAAAAGAGCGCCGGGACATCATCCCGGCGCTGGATGATCGGAGCGACTGTCGATGCTCCTGCTGGAGCAACTCCGACACGTCGTTTTAAGTACTCCGCAGCCTTTGGCGGATGCCTGCAGAATTACGGTGCCCAAACAACATTTCTTTGACGCTGCTTTGACGGCAGGATGCTACGGCCGGTTTGCGAAGTTACGCAGAGGGATTTCAACCGGTTATGCTTCAGTTCGATCATCGTCATAGCATAGATTTACATCTCGCAATCCCGGTTTCCCTTCCCGGTTGCTTGCCAGGAGCCGAAGTTGTGGCAGACTGGCCCCTGGATGCTAGGTCTTCCGGCCGCCAAACGAGCGTATCGGAGGCAGCGGGGGCGGGGCCGGTGGATCGCATGAACAAGGAGCACTATCCGTTTCGGATGTTCCTGCTAGGGCCTTTTGCCCTTGTGGACGCCGGGGGGCGGTCTGTTGCTCCGAAATCCAAAAAGGCACAGGCTCTTCTGGCGATGCTTGCATTGTCCACCCGGGGCTCGCGCTCGAGAATCTGGCTTAGGGACAAGTTATGGAGCGATCGCTCCGACGACCAGGCGGCAGCCAGTCTACGCCAGGCGCTTTTGGACATTCATAAGAGTCTGGGGCCGGCACGTAATCTCTTGATTGCGGATAAGAATACCGTTTGGCTGGATACGGACCGACTCCTGCTCGATACCGACCTGGTGATTCGGACGGAGCGGTCTCCGGATCAAGTCACCGACGAATTGCTCGAAGGCATCGACATCCGCGATCCCGAATTCGAGGACTGGTTGGCGCTGGAACGGCAAAACTGGTATCGCCGCCTCGATGAAGGACAAGTCCACGACCTCTTCGAGCCGCGACAGCAACCGAGCCGCGATATCGCCAAACATTCCGCCCTGCTGCCGTTAACAGGCGCCCCGGATACGTCGAGAACAGGCAAACCCGTGGACATCGCCAGCAGCGGCCCAGATGGGCGGCGGGTTGGCGGTGGTTGGCAATGGATGATGGCTCTTCTGTCCCCCATCGTGGTGGGTGCCGGAGAGGGCGGACAAATTGCTGCGACACGGTTCCAGAACCTCGTTGCAAAAGCCATCATCGATGGGCTGGGCTTTGGCGTCACCGACCTCTCCTTCACCTTGCCGCATATTGAAGAGAACGAACAGCAGATCAGCCTTCCCATATGCCTACAGCTTCGCCTGACGTTTGATGGTGACATGGTGCTGATCGAGCTGGTGATGAAGCACCTGATCAACAACCGCATTCATTGGCTGGGCAGTCAGGCAATCAACCGCACGCAGTTCGAGCGGGGCGAGTTCGGCATCGCCGCTGCGCTGATCAGCCAGGCCGTCGACCA
Organism: Rhizobium acaciae; assembly: GCF_025941625.1. NCBI lineage: Bacteria > Pseudomonadati > Pseudomonadota > Alphaproteobacteria > Hyphomicrobiales > Rhizobiaceae > Rhizobium > Rhizobium acaciae. The sequence goes on along the minus strand of NZ_JAPCZO010000009.1, from coordinate 53,493 downwards.
GCTGGCCTATTTCCAGGAGATCCAGGCAACCGACAGCCGATTGTCGCAAGACGGTCTCCTGATCGACGCCGTCAGTGCGATCTTTCGGCTGTCGCGCGACGACCTCGATAACGCGGAACGGCGGCTGGAAGAACAGATCCAGTATCAGCCGCGATCATCGACTTTTGCCTGGCTGTCATTCATTCGGACTTTCCAGGTCGGCCAGCGCTTCAACGCGCTGGACGCGCATCTGATCGAGGAAGCCCAGGCCTATGCACGCAAGGCGCTGGAACTCGATCCGCAGAATTCCGTGTCGCTCGCGCTCGTCGGCCACGTTCATTCGTTCCTGTTCGGCGAATACGACTATGCGGCCAACCTGTTCGAAAAATCGATCCGCCTGAATCCGGCCCTGCCGCTCGGTTGGGACCTCTACGCGATGCTGCACTGCTATGCAGGCCAGCCCGACAAGGCGGTGGCGATGGCGCGTTGGGTACAAGAGCTCGGCGTCTACAGCCCGCATAAATATTACTTCGATACGACCAAATGCATTGCGGCAGCGCTTGCAGGCGACCATGCCGCAGCCATAACTGCAGGCGAAGAAGCCTTGCGGGCACGGCCGAACTTCAACAGCCTGCTACGCTATCTTGCCTCCAGTCATGCCCATTCCAACGATCTCGGCGGCGCGCGGCATTACCTGCAGCGTCTTGAGGCAGTCGAGGGCGGCTTCTCCATTAACGACTTCCGCGGCAGCGGCTATCCGCTGCTCGACACAGGCGGCGGCCAGATCTTGATCGACGGCCTGCTCAAGGCCGGCGCCAAGCTGCGCTGAACCCCGGACAATTCTTCACATCATCGCGCAAGGAGGCTGCAATGGAAGCGGACACTGCCCACGAATCGCAATCAAAATTAGTTTTATTTCTAAACAGTTATAAATTCAGGATTGAGCCGGATACGGTCCTTCCATGCGAACCGAGGGACGATGCCGGTGCTGATCCTCTCGCCGGTGCGTCGCCGGCTGAACCTGATGCAGCCTCCGAACTTGCGCTTTTCCCCGGCACGGGTGAAGACGCATCGCCTTTGGCCGGGCCGATGATGGCGACGATGGCCGTAGCCTCGGTCCTCACGAGCGTGGCGAACAAGTCGGTGCTCAACAAGGCGTCGTTGAACAAAAACAAGAACAAAAATAAGAACAAGAACAAAAACAAGAACAAGTCGACGATGGACGGCGCCAGCCTCGGCGTGTCGCAGCTTATCCCCTCCTTCGAGCTGCGCCGGCTGCACCAGCAGCCGTCACGCAACGCCTATACCGCGGCTCGGCGCTTCACCTGGGAAATGCTGGATATACTTCCGCCGCCCGGCCCGGATTATACCCGCCTCGAAACGACGGTGCTGCTCTCTATGCAACGCCGCGACCGCGAACGCGTGCGGCGCCTGCCCGACATCCAAATCGAGTCGACGATCTCGGTCGGGGAATTTACCCGGGCATTGCATATCGAGGATCTCGGCGGTTTCGAGCAGACGGAAGGGCTTTTCCAGGCGATCCTGACGGCCTGCGAATATGTCGGACTGATCTACAAGAGCCAGTTCAACCGGCTGCGGCCAAACCAGTTCGAGCCCATGCTGCGGCCGTTGCTGGCCGTGCCGGTCCACGAGTCCTATCCCAGCAACCATTCGTTCCAGTGCTTTTCGATCGCCTTTGCGTTCTCGACGATCCTGCCGGAACATCCGGCCACCGACGAGCTTGCCCGCATCGCCCAGAACGTCGCCGAAAATCGCGAATGGGCCGGCCTGCACTATCCGAGCGACACGCAGGCAGGGCGAGATCTCGCCCGACGCTTCGCTCCCTACCTCCACGACGCGTTTGGTCCTCTGTTCCAGGCCGTACACGACGAATGGGTCTGAATTCTCCAACCGCTGCTCAATAGGGTTACAACCATGACGGATCAAACAAAAATGCCTGAGCCCGCGCCGATCAACTACTACTATCTCTGGCACCTGACTGCTCTTGGCGTAGTCGACGCGGAGTACGGATCGGCTCCGCCGATGCCTCCAGCGCCCGATGCGAGCGCCGCACGCGCGCTCCCCGATCCCCTCATCACCGGCACGGTCTGGGATGCCATCGTTTCCGCCGGCCCGTTGCGGCCGGCACGGGTCGCGCTGATCGATGTCGGCGTATCTCCGGATCATCCCAATCTGGCAACCCGGCTTGACCGGGAGGCGTCAATCGATTTGACGACCCATCGTTACGGCGCCCGCGTGCTCGAAATTCTCGATACGACCACGTCCTTTGACCGCGAGGAAAGACATGCCTTCTTTGCCGGGCTCGACATTGCTCCGCTCGGCAATATGGGCCTTTCGAACGACGATCGGGACTATCTTGGTGATCTGGTTGCCGAATACGCCGCGTCGGAGGGTGTCCTCCGGCGGCTCTACAATCCGGAATCGCTGTTTGCGTCGCATGGTACCTGCTGCGCAGGGCTGATCGTCGGCGAACCCGCCGTTGTTGCGGAAGAGGGCACCTCAAGCCTTCCGCCGGAAGGAGCCTTCTACGGGAATGGCGACGAGCTGCGGACGAGCGGCAATCGCAATGTCATCCCCTATTTCGGCGTTGACCCTTTCTCAAGGCTTATCTCGATCAGAACATCCTTCGAAGACGATGTCAGGCAGTTCATTGCGGCCTTCCTTTATGCCTATCTTCAGAAAGCAGACGTGATCGTCTTGCCGCGCGGTCTGCCTGACCCGAAACACAGCATCGTTGATCCGAAGAACGAGCTGAAGGCCGACCTGGAATTGTGGAAAAACCAGGATGCCGCCAACCTGTTCACGCGCATTGCCCTTGCTGATCAGGGTGGGCCTGAACTGGAGCCGAAGGCTGCGCAGAAAGGCTCCAATCCGGATCGCCCATGGCATGTCCTCAAACAACTCATCCTCGCCATCAGCCGGCACATCCCGATCGTCTGCGCCGCAGGAAACAGTGGCGAGAGCCAGCTGATCTATCCGGCAAGTCTTGCCGCCGACAACAACGGCGTCATTGCAGTTGGAGCCGTTACCGTCGAAGGTTTCCGTTCGGGCTACAGCAATTACGGCGAAGGATTGACGGTTGTCTCCCCCTCCGACGACGGGGAAGTCTTCAACAGGCATCAGTTGCGCCTCGACCGGCTTTCTCCATTTGCCGCACAGCACGACCACAGCGTTTTTCGAACGCGGGAATACTGCTATTCGCACTTCTCGCTGCTGACGACGGACCTATCGGGGATTTTCGGCTATGATCATGGCTCCGATCCGTGGTCGGCCGTCGTGCCGTTCGGAACCAATCCCGGCATCGGGGGCGGATACTACACCACCTTCGGAGGCACATCAGGCGCGGCGGCGCAGGTGGGCGGGCTATGTGCCCTGATACAGCGGGCCTACAAAAGCCGCCACAATCTGGGTGACCGCCTCTCGGGTCCTCAAGTGAAATCGATTCTGAAGACCACATCCCGCCTGGACGCCATTGTCGCGCCCGGAACGAGGAAATTGACGGCGGATTGCATGAACGCCGAAAACGAGGACGCTGTCGAGATGGCCTATTTCTTTGGATCGGGCCTGCCAAATGCGCGGGCGGCGGTACAGGCAGCTCTGGCCATCTGAAGCCCGGGGATGCTTTTCGAAAGATTCCAAGCCTCCTCTATCGAGGGGGCTTTTTCTTTGTTTACGCCCTTTTTACGGATTTTTAACGCGGTACTGGCGGGCGAATGACGCCCTTGGGCAATAGTGCCTTTCAACGGACGGCACATACCGTTCCGATGCTCGACGAAGCCGGCCCGAACCGGGGCATCTTCGCCCGACATGCAACCTTGATCCGCCCGAAGACAAACTCACGGAGGCTGCCGATGTCCGCGTCCCGCATACAACAGTTGGCAGATGAGGCGCGCCTCCTGCTCAAGCGCAATCCTCTGATGGCAAGTTCCGTCTCCCTGCAGCGCGTGGCAACACGCAACCTCTTGAAGCGACGCTTCCAATATGGCCGCACGCTTGCGGCGGCTTCGAAGCTCGCCGGTTGTTCGGCTGGGGTAGAGGCACTGGCAGGTTATTTCCCCGACCTTGCACATGGCGGATACACTCGCCTGCCGGAGCTTCCGCCAGCGGTTGCCGGACCGGTCGGTGCCGACCCTTACCGTTCATCCGTACTTGCAGCCTGGATGGGTGCGCTCGCGCGCAGTCTGGAATGGCAGGCAGCCCGTCCCGATGTGCAGGTCGTCGGCCGCTATCTGCAGCCGGATCTGATCGCATCGGATCTTGAACTCGAACGTCAGACAGCGTGCCGGCTCTCTTGCGGCATCGGCCTTGTGCACATCGAAAGTCCGGCGCGAAGCCGTATCATGCAAGCCCTCCTCCGCCAATGCATGCCGGACTATCCCCGGCCCGGCTATCCGATCACCGACGATGCGGAATTGGATCGAATCGCCGACCATCTGGAGAAGGCCTTCGCATTGATCGCGGACTTGGACGAGTACGGCCATCAGCGTCTGATCGCCGGCCTGCACACGCTTTACGTTGGCGTGCGGCGCGAACCGCAGTGCTCCTTTTCGAGTTCGAACGAATTGCCGGGCAGCGCGCTCATCGTCCTTTCCAGAGAGAGATTGCGCGCCGGCGATCATGCCGCGACAGCGGCCCAACTGCTTCATGAGGTGGGGAATATCCTGCTCGGGTTCTATACGACCTCGGCGGCGGCATCCCTGCCCGGCGAGTTCCAATATGTTTCCCCATACAAGAAGGACTTACAGACGCTCGAGAGCATCCTGCATACGGCCTACACCATTCCCTGGGAGTGCGCCTTGCGCATGGCATGCCTATCCACCGAGGCGGATCCTGAGCGCCGCGCCCGGAAAGCGGCATTCATAATCGCCTATGCCGCGCGGCAAGTCCCGCTTGTCGACATCGCTCGGAAAGGAATCGAACGTCTCGGCGGCGATGTCCTCCTCGACCTCCCAGACATCGCCGCCATTCCTTCCTGGAGCAGTCGGATCTTGTTCCTCGTCAGCCAGTTGCTTGCCGAAGAACCCATTGCGCACCGGCAGGCGCATCTTGCCGAGCGCCAGCGAGTTCTCGATCGCCAAGCCTGGGATATCGGACAGATGCTGCTGCGCGGCAAGGAGCCGATCGATCCTCGGATGGGCCGGCGAGAGATCGATGACAGCGGCGACAATGTCAGCCTCTGGTACGACGGCAAATTCCACGTGATTGTGAAGACCCCCGACCATGCGATGGGCGAGGATTACGGTCACTACGCCGCGACGATCCGCGCAGTTGCGCCCAGCGAGATGGAGGCGATGTGATGGTCAATGATCGGTCCAAACGATTGTCAGCGACCGCCACGGCGTCCGTCGACTTCCCAAACCTCGTCACCCACAGCCTTGGGCGGGGCGGCCGGGGGGCTCTGTTCACCGGCAATAGTGCCGATTCTGTCGAGGAACAGAGCCCCCATGTTACCCGGTCTGCATTCGTCGTCTCGTTGAAGGCTTCCGATATGCCGGCGGAGGACGAATATGACTCCGCCGCAATCGATCACCACGACGCCATCCTGACGCCTCTCCATCGGCAACGCGACATCGCACGGTTTGGCGATATCGACTTCGTCATCATCGGATGCGGCGGCTTGGGCTCACAGATCGCCATCCAGCTTGCGGCCCTCGGCGCGCGCCATTTCCTTCTCGTGGATGCGGATCGTATCGATGAGAACGATTTGAACCGTCTCCCATGGGCAAGCGAGGCTGATGTCGGCTGGCTGAAAACGGACAGGCTGGCGACCCATCTGGCCGCGGGTTTCTCGGCCAATGTCTTCGTGCTGCCCGAATTTGCTGAAGGCGCCTCGGCGCTGCGGTTAATCGCAGACTACGCTAATAACCCGTTCTTCATCCTCGCCGGCGACGATTCTCGTCCAGCCCAAGATCTCCTGTCGGCCTGCCGAGCATTGAAAGCCGGCCTGCCGCCGCATCTGCATGTCGGCCGCTCGGCAAACTATTGCATGGCAGGTCCTTTGGTCTTGGTGCATGAGGACGCATGTTCCGTCTGCCATTGCGCCACCCAAGTCGCAACCGACGACAGCTTTCGCACCCCGCCGGCCACCGTCGACAACCCATTGGTCGCCGGCCTTGCCGTGTCGCAGATCGCCCAAAACTGCCTTTCGAGACACTCGGTCGCCCGGGGACGCCAATGGATATTGGACCTCAAAGGCGATCAAGCCGAGCTGCGCTCTCTTAAAACACCCCGAATGTAAGGTATGTCCATGATCGCGCTATTTTCCTCGGAATATTGTTGCCCCGTTGGCGCAACTGCCGGAAAGAACGATGAGCTGACGATAACCGAAGCTCTTCGTGATCCACTAATCGCTATCGTCATGCGCGCGGATGGCGTGACCTCCGAAGAATTCAAGCGACTCCTTGAGGCGGCAGCCCGCGAGCTAAAAGCCAATCTAGCGAACTCCTCCTTCCCACCAACCGGAGGATAGGCACGTGATTGTCGAGATGACGCGGAAGATGGTTGACGAGCATGTGCGGCCAATCTCGGTCCGAACCATGGCCCGGCATTGGCACTGGCCGTCCCGCGGAGTTCAGGGGCAATGAGATTCGATATGGTGAGAAAGTTCCCAACGATAATTCTTGTTTTTGCCGAAGGGAAAGATCGCAAGGTGATCCGTACCGCTCACGAGGCTGCCCAACTGTTGCTGAAGGAATGGCCCACTGACGATGGTGAGGAATTCCTCACGGCGGTGAGAATCTGTTTGGAGGTCCTTACCGGAGAGAGCGAACCCGAGCAATTGCATGAGGCAATCGTCCGCGCGGCATATGAAGCGGGTATTGCAGCGATCACGACTGATAACCGCCTTGGGATTCTCAGGATCTATCCAGTCAGTGAGGCCAGATAGTTGAGCGCCGCGCAGGTGCTCATCCCAGTCCTACCTCCGGCCCGTTACTGGAAGCGATCGAGCGTCTTGTAATAGAGCCCGACGAGCGGCAGGAACCACGGCTTTCCAAAATGGCCGGGAACGGCCGGCCATTCGAGCCCCTTGATCGGATTACGGTCGACCTTGCCGAGGATGGCGTCGGCCATGATCATGCCGAGATGGGTGGAGAGCTGGGCGCCGTGGCCGGAATAGCCCATGGCATACCAGACACCATCGACATAGCCGGCGCGCGGATAGCGGTCCTTCGTCATGTCGACGAGCCCGCCCCAGCAATAGTCGATCTCGACGCCGGCAAGCTGCGGGAAGATTTCCGCCAGGCTGGCGCGCAGAATATCGCCGCTCCTCGCGTCCGAGCGCTGATCGGACGTGGCGGAAAACCGGGCGCGGCCGCCGAAGATCAGTCGCCTGTCCGGCGACAGCCGGAAATAATTGCCTATGTTCATCGACGTGACGCAGGTGCGGTTGCCCGGCATCGTAGCAGCGATTTCGCCGTCGGTCAGCGGACGGGTGGCGATGAGAAAGCTGCCGACGGAAACGATCCGGCGGCGGAAATAGTTAAAAAGCGAGGGCGTATAGGCGCCTGTCGCGACCAGCACGTGGTCTGCGGTGACGGTGCCCCGTTCGGTCGTCAGGCTGTGGCGACCGTTGCCCTGCCGGTGCGCGGTCACCGCCGCGCTTTCAAAGATGACGGCGCCATGACGGGTGGCCGCAGTGGCGAGCCCGGCGACATAACGGCCCATATGCATCATCGCGCTCTTCTTCGAGAGCATGGCGCCATGGAAGGGCGAGCCGACCTCGCTTTTCAGCTCACTCGCCGTCAGAAGCGCGGTGTCCGGATCGACCTCTTTGTGAACAGCCTCGAAATTGCGGGCAAGGGCATCGAAATGCTGCGGCTTGGAGGCAAGCTTCAGCTTGCCGGCGCGGCGGAAATTGCAGTCGATCCCCTCTTCGGCGATGATCGCCTCGATCGTGTCGATGGAATCGTCGAACGCCTTGTAGAGGGCGACGGCCCGCTCCACGCCGAGTGCTGATTTGGCGGACAGGAAACTGTGGGCGAGCCCGTTGTTGAGATGGCCGCCATTGCGCCCCGATGCTCCCCAGCCGACCCGTTCGGCCTCCAGCACGACGACCTTGACGCCCGTTTTCGCAAGCTGGCGCGCCGCGGCAAGCCCGGTAAAGCCGGCGCCGATGACGGCGACGTCGTAATGTCCTTCGACGGGGCCTTGGGCGCCGCCGGCAAAGGCTTGGGCCGTGTCGTGCCAGTAGGATTCGAATTGCATCCGCGTGTCTCCGTCAGAGCCCGACGACTCCAGGCAGGCCCGAGATGTCAGGGATTTCGACATAACCGTAGTAGGGATTGGCCGGCTCGTGGCCACGATTGACCCAAACCTTGTTCTTGATGCCGAGATCGTGGGCCGACATCAGGTCGTAGCGGAAGGAGGACGAGCAATGCAGCACGTCTTCCGGCCCGCAGCCCAGCATATCGAGCATATATTCAAAGCCCTTGAAGCGTGGCTTATAGGACTGAGCCTGCTCGGCGGTATAGACCGCATGGAAGGGCGCGCCCAGTTTTTCGACGTTCGACATGATCTGCGAATTCATGGCGTTGGAGAGGATGACCAAAGGGATTTCCTTGGCGACCTTGGCGAGACCGGCTGGAACATCCGAATGCGGCCCCCAGGTCGGAACCCGCTCATAGACCATCCGGGCGGCTTCATCGCGAAAGGTCACGCCGTTGCGCTTGCATGTCCGCTCGAGCGAATTGTGCACCACCTCGGCATAGGGTTTCCAGTCGCCCAGGATCTCGTCGAGCCGATAGGCGGCGAAATTCTTGATGAACTCCGCCATGCGTGGCTCGTCGAGCTCTTCGCCGTAGAGGTCGCGTGCCGCTTCCGCCATCTGAAAATTGGTCAGCGTGCCGTAGCAGTCGAAGGTGATGTATTTCGGACGGAACGTCGTCATCTGCGTATCCTTGAGCGATCGGAACTGTCACAATCATAGGCACCGCTTCACCCCCAGCTCGCCTGAATTGCCGCCATCGGAAGCAGAATCTATCGTATCGAAAGCAGGGTTTGGCAGAAGGTTGCGCGCTTGCCCGCGGTCAACGGCCGGCGGAGTGACGCCTTCAATCGCCGTCGTGATCGTGATCGTGATGCGACGGGAGGTCGAGGCCGAAGGTGTTGACGAGATCGGCCACCTGCGCCGGGCTGAGGAAACGGGGGTTGAGGTTGCGCAACAGCAGATAGAGCTTCGCCGTTTCCTCCAACTCCTCGGTCGCAAAGACCGCCGCCTCCAGGCTGTCGCCGGCGACAACCGGTCCGTGATTGGCCAGCAGCACCGACGAATACTTGCCCGCCAGCCCGCGGATCGCGTCGGCCACCGCCGGATCGCCGGGACGATAATAAGGCACCAGCGCGGTTTCACCGGCGCGCATCAGATAATATGGCGTCATCGGCGGCAGGGCGGCGCGCGGATCGATCTCCGGCAGCATGGTCAGTGCCACCGCGTGGGTCGAGTGAAGATGGACGATGGCGCGGGCGCTGCCGCGCGTATCGTAAAGGGCGGTGTGCAGCGGAATTTCCTTGGTCGGCTTGTCGCCGGACAGGAGCCGGCCTTCGGCATCGAGCCTCGAGATCCGCGCCGGGTCGAGAAAGCCGAGTGAGGCGTTGGTCGGCGTGACCAGCCAGCCGCCATCCTCCAGCCGTAACGATATGTTGCCCGACGAACCGGGCGTCAGCCCGCGTTCGAACAGCGAGCGGCCGTATCGGCAGATTTCCTCACGCAGGCGCGCGTCGGACATGACAGTTCCTCCAATATTAGGCGGTTGCCCCTTCGATCAATTCAAAGCCGAGATCGACGGCCTGTGGCGGCGCATTAGTGACGACCAACTGCGCGGCTATCTCCCCGGTCGCGACGCGCGGCGTTCGGATGGTCGACAAGGGTTGCGGTGTTGCCCGGCCGATATCGAGGCCGTTATAGCCGAAAATGGCGAGCTTCGAGGGGATCGCGATCCCCTCGGTCAGACAGTGAAAATAGCCGCCCAGCGCCATGTCGTCGTTGGAAAAATAAACCGCATCGAGATCGGTCGTCCGGGCAAGCAGCCGCTCCAGCCCCAACCTGCCATTTTCCACTGACGAAGCGCCGGCGAGAATTTCGCGGGCAACGAGCGGGGCGTCATGCGCATCGAGCGTTTCGCAAAAACTGGAAAACCGCTTGCCGGCGCGGGTATCGCGATTCAGGTCGTGGCCGACATAGCCGATCCGGCGATAGCCCCGCTTGAGCAGGAAGGCAGCGCTCTCGCGTCCGGCCGCGCGGTTCGAGAAGCCGACCGCGATATCGAGAGCATCGCCGTCGAGATCGAGCAGTTCGACGACCCGACACCCGCTGGCGCGCAGCATCTTCACCGTACCCTCGGTATGCTCGCATCCCGCCAGCATGACCGCCGCCGGCCGCCAGGCGAGCATCGCCGCGGCGAGCGCTTCCTCCTTGCCCGGATCATAATCGGTCACGGAGAAGACCGCCTGATACCGGTTTTCCTCCAGAACAGCACTGGCACCGCGCAGCACATCGGGAAAGACGATGTTGGACAGCGAGGGAATGACGAAGGCGACAAGACGCGAACCGGTGGAGGCAAGCGTTCCCGCGATCCGGTTCGGCACATAGCCCAGCCGCTCGACGGCGGCCATCACCCGCTCCCGCGTCTTACCGGAAAACGAACCGTGGTTGCGCAGCACGCGCGACACCGTGCTCTCGCCGACACCGGCGGCTTCCGCGACTTCGGCAAGCGTTACCGTCGGCTGATGTTTGAATTCCATCACTATGTCTAACCCGCTTGCGGCGTGGTTGCCCGGCCTGTCCGCCGATGGCCACTTCCCCATCACCTTTTTCATCGCTCCCGACAAGAAGCAAGACTTTTTTGGCAGCGCTACCATTTTCAGTTGGCAACGCTGCCAAAATGCTCTAATGAAAATGGCAGCGCTGCCAAAGGCGGCTGACGTACCTGCTGCCCTCTCAAAATGGCACCCGGAGGGGCGCAGACCTTCCTCACAAGACTGGAGAACCTCCTCATGCCACCGCTTGCTGAAAACTCGGGCTCGGTCGTCGTCGCAGCCGTCATCGGTCTTGGTTCGATGGGGCTTGGGATGGCCCGGTCGATGAAGCGCGCCGGTCTCGACGTCGTTGGATATGACATCACGCCGGCGGCGGTGGACCGCTTCGTCGCCGATGGCGGACGTGGCGCGGCGACCCCTGCCGCTGCGGCAAAGGACGCAGACATCGTCGTCTCCGTGGTCGTCAACGGCGCGCAGACCGAGGCCGTGCTGTTCGGGCATGAAGGCGTCGCGCGTGCGATGAAGCCCGGTGCTGTCTTCATCTCGTCGGCCACCATGGATCCCGCCGTAGCACGCGTTCTCGCCGGGCGGGTGGAGGCTCTCGGCCTGCATTATCTCGACGCGCCGATTTCGGGCGGCGCGGCCAAGGCGGCGCGTGGCGAACTGACGATCATGGCATCCGGCTCCAGACAGGCCTTCGATACGGCGCGCCCGGGTCTCGACGCCATGGCCGCCAAGGTCTACGAACTCGGTGACGAGGCCGGAAAAGGTGCTGCCTTCAAGATGATCAACCAGCTTCTCGCGGGCGTGCATATCGCGGCTGCCTGTGAGGCCATAACCTTTGCCGCCAAGCAGGGCCTCGACCTCGACAAGGTCTATGAGGTGATCACGGCTTCGGCCGGCAATTCCTGGATGTTCGAAAACCGCGTGCCGCATGTGCTGGCCGGAGACTATACTCCGCTCAGCAGCATCGAGATTTTCGTCAAGGATCTCGGTATCGTCCAAGACATGGCCCGTTCCGAGCGCTACCCGGTGCCGCTCGCGGCAGCGGCCTTGCAGATGTATCTGGCCGCCTCCGGGGCCGGCATGGGCCGTGATGACGATTCCTCGCTGGCGCGACTCTATGCCAGGCTTTCCGGCGCTGAATTGCCCAGCTCCACCAAAGAGCCGCAGAGCCTGTAGAAGGAACGCTAGACATGCCGGTTTTCGCCGCCAACCTGACGATGATGTTCAACGAATGGGCCTTCCTCGACCGCTTCGACGCCGCAGCCGATGCCGGCTTTGCCGCCGTCGAATACCTCTTTCCCTATGAGGCGGCGCCGGAGGCGATCGCCGAACGACTTGCCCGCAACAATCTGCAGCAGGCCTTGTTCAACCTGCCGCCGGGCGACTGGACAGCAGGCGAGCGTGGCATCGCCGCCCTTCCCGGACGGTTCGATGCGCTGAAGGCCGATGTCGAGAGGGCACTGGACTATGCGGCGGCAACGGGCGTCAGACGGTTGCACCTGATGGCAGGCATCGCCGACCGTCATGACCAAGACGCCTCCTCCTGTTATCGGCGCTCCGTCACCTATGCTGCCGGGCGGCTTGCGGAAAAGGGCATCGATCTGCTGCTCGAGCCGATCAATGGCAGAAACATGCCTGGATATTTCCTCAACGACTTTGGCGCCGCCGAGCGGCTGATTGCCGAATGCGGTCTGGCGAACCTGAAGCTGCAGTTCGACATCTATCACCGTCAGATCATCCATGGCGACGTCACTATGGCGTTGCGACGCCTGCTGCCGATTGCCGGCCATATCCAGATCGCCAGCGTGCCGTCACGCAATGAGCCGGATGGGGAGGAATTGAACTATCCCTACCTGTTCGGCGAAATCGACCGCCTTGGTTACGACGGTTTCGTCGGCTGCGAATACGTCCCGCGCGGCCACACACTGGACGGTCTTGGCTGGTTCAAACCCTTTGTACGGAGCTAGACGATGGCTATTTTCCTCGGATCAATCGCGGACGACTATACGGGCGCCTCCGACCTCGCCAACACCCTGACGAAGAACGGTCTGCGCACGGTGCAGACGGTCGGCATCCCCGACCCGTCGCTGGCACTACCGGATGTCGACGCCGTCGTCGTTTCCCTGAAGATCCGCTCCGTCCCGGCCTCGGACGCCGTGGCGGCGGCGGCGAGCGCCGAGCGATGGCTGCGCCAGCGGGGTGCCGGCCATGTGCTCTACAAGATCTGCTCGACCTTCGATTCCACCGATGCCGGCAATATCGGTCCGGTCACCGAGGCCCTGAGCGATGCTGCCGGTGGCGGCGTCGTGCTGGTGACGCCCGCCTTTCCGGAAACGGGACGCACCGTCTATCTTGGCCATCTCTTCGTTGGTGGACAGCCTTTGAACGAAAGCCCGCTCAAAGACCACCCCCTCAATCCGATGCATGACGCCAATCTCGTGCGGGTTCTGACCCGCCAATCGCGCAATGCCGTCGGACTGATCGATCTCACAACCATCGCGGCCGGACCCGGCGCCGTCAAAATGAGGCTCGATGCCTTTCGCACCGCAGGCGTCACCGCTGTGATCGCCGATGCGATTTTCGAACGCGATCTTGAAACGCTCGGCGAGGTCGCTCTCGAAACACCGGTATCCACAGGTGCGTCCGGCCTCGGCCTCGGCCTTGCCCGTGCGCTCGTCCGCTCCGGCCGGATATCCTCCGGCGGCGCGACAACGGCGGACGCCATTCGCCCCGTGGGCGGGCTCTCCGCGATCGTTGCAGGCAGTTGTTCGAAGGCGACGCTGCGCCAGCTCGACATCGCCGAGCGGTCGATGCCCGTCCTGCGGCTCGACCCGGAGCGGCTGCTTGCCGGTGCAGATGAGATCACCGCGGCGATTTCCTGGGCAGGAGAGCGCATCGCCGCCGGCCCCGTCGTCATCGCCGCGAGTGCCGCGCCTGAAACCGTATCCCGGCTGCAATCGCTCTACGGACGCGAGGCCTCCGGCCACGCGATCGAGACCGCGACGTCGATCATCGCCGCCGAACTGGTGGAAAGAGGCGTGCGGCGCCTTGTGATCGCCGGCGGCGAAACCTCGGGCGCTGCCGTCGACAGGCTCGCCATTCCGGCATTTCTGATCGGCCCGGAGATTGCGCCGGGCGTGCCGGTGCTGCGCACGGTCGGCAATGCCCAGGGCGATATGCTTCTGGCGTTGAAATCAGGAAACTTCGGAGGCGAAGATTTCTTTACGGCAGCGCTGGCGATGATGCACTGACAGGGCCTGGATCCGATGGATATCGATCGGTTCTAGCATAAGATGCGGCGGCCGATGACAGCAAAGCCATAAGATACTGCCTGAACCATGGCCTTCAGACGATCTGCCCGCCGGCGCTTCGGCAGACTGGTGGGCACGACATGAAGGACGCCCCCATGCAAGCAAGTCAGATCGAAATCGTCCCGTTCGGCCCCGACCATCTGGAAGCCGCCGTCGCGCTGTCAAGACAGGCGGGCTGGCCGCATCGGACGGAAGACTGGCAGCTGGCGCACGCCTTGAGCGACGGGATGGTCGCGGTCGAGGACGGCAAGGTCGTCGGCACCGTACTCGTCACGCCTTACAAGAGAGATTGTGCGACCATCAACATGGTCATCGTCGACGAGTCGATGCGCGGCCGCGGCCTCGGCCGCAAGCTAATGGACGCCGCATTGCTGACCGCCGGAGACCGGCCGCTGAGGCTGGTGGCGACGACGGCAGGCCTGCCGCTCTACCAGAAACTTGGTTTCCACGAGACGGGAACCGTGCTGCAGCATCAGGGCCTTGCCGGAGAAATGGCCGCGCCGGCGGAAACTGAAGCCGCTACCGACGCCGACCTCCCTGATATCGCGGCACTCGATCGCCGTGCCTTCGGCGCCGATCGCGAAGGGCTGCTCTCCTATTTCGCCGCCGGGATCGGCGCATTCGCCGTCATTCGCCGCGACGGCCACGTTTCCGGGTTCGCTTGCCTGCGCCCCTTCGGCCGCGGCGAAGTGATCGGACCCGTGGTGGCCGCCGACCTTGGGCAGGCCAGGAAACTCATCGAACATTTCATCGCCAGACGGCCCGGACGGTTCCTCAGGGTCGACACCACTGATGAGACCGGGCTTTCCCCATGGCTCGCCGAACAGGGGCTCGCCCATGTCGGCGGCGGAATCAGCATGAAAAAGCCGTTGGTTCGCCAGACTGCCGACCCGACCGCCACCACCTTTGCCCTCGCCAGCCAGGCACTCGGCTGATCCGGAGATCTCCATGTACAGCAATTCCCTCATCGAACTCGATCGCGCCCACCTCATTCATCCGGTCGCCTCCTATCGCGGCCATGAAAAGCTTGGCGTGCGCGTGCTGGCCTCGGCCAAGGGCGCGACGGTCACCGACACCTCCGGCAAGCAGCTGATCGACGGCTTCGCCGGCCTCTGGTGCGTCAATGCCGGTTACGGTCACGAAAGCATCGTCGAGGCGGCGGCCCGGCAGATGCGCGAGCTTCCCTATGCGACGGCCTATTTCGGCCTCGGCTCCGAGCCCGCGATCCGGCTTGCAGGCGAACTCGCCGACCGCGCACCGGGCGATCTCAACCACGTCTATTTCACGCTCGGCGGCTCCGATGCGGTGGACAGCACGATCCGCTTCATCCGCTACTACTGGAATGCCCGAGGGCAGCCTGAGCGTGATCAGTTCATCTCGGTCGAACAGGGCTATCACGGCTCCTCGACGGTCGGCGCGGGCCTGACCGCGCTGCCCGCCTTCCATGCCGGCTTCGGCGTTCCGTTCGACTGGCAGCATAAGATTCCGTCTCACTACGCCTATCGCAACCCGGTGGGCGACAATCCGCAGGCGATCATCGAAGCCTCGCTTGCGGCGCTGAAAAGCAAGGTCGAGGCGATCGGGCCGGAACGCGTTGCCGCTTTCTACGTCGAGCCGATCCAGGGCTCGGGCGGCGTTCTGGTGCCGCCGAAAGGCTGGATGAAAGCCATGCGCGAATTCTGCCGCGCGCACGACATCCTTTTCGTCGCGGACGAGGTGATCACCGGTTTTGGCCGCACCGGCCCGCTTTTTGCCTGTAGCGAGGATGAAGTCGTGCCCGATTTCATGACCACCGCCAAGGGCCTCACCTCCGGCTATGTCCCCATGGGCGCGGTCTTCATGGCCGATCACGTCTATGAAACGATTGCCGAGGGCGCCGGTGCCGCCGCCGTCGGCCATGGCTACACCTATTCGGCCCATCCCGTCAGCGCCGCGGTCGGCCTCGAAGTCCTGAAGCTTTACGAAAACGGCCTTCTCGAAAACGGCGTCAGGGCCGGTGCGCGCCTGATGCAGGGCCTGGAATCGCTGAGGGATCATCCGCTCGTCGGCGATGTCCGCGGTCGCGGCATGCTCGCCGCCGTCGAGCTCGTGGTTGACAAGGTGAACAAAACGCCGTTGCCGGCATCCGCCGAACCCGCCCGCCGCATCTTCGATCGCGCCTGGGAGAACGGCCTCGTCATCCGCGCGTTCGGCAATGGTGTGCTCGGCTATGCTCCGCCGCTCTGCTGCACCGAAACGGAGATAGACGCGATCGTCGAACGCACCCGCATCACGTTGGATGAGACGCTGGAGGACCCGGATGTGCGTCGGGCGCTGCAGGCCTGAGAATATCGGGAAACGGCCAGATTCGGTATTTTGTGCCGCGTCGCGACGCCTATTCGGCGAATCCGGCGCAGTGCAGGTGACAAACTGAAGTCAATGAAAGGCCTGGATCCCGGCAGATGCGGGCCTTCCCATACAAGAGCGGGACAATGACCCCGCCAGCGGAACAGAATTTTCTTCTTCGAGAAGCCGAGCTCCCATCGGAGCCGAACACTGGGGAATTCGCGTGAGCAAGAGCCTTTCGGAATTCAAATACATGACCTTCGACGTCGTCGGCACGCTTATCGACTTCGAAGGCGGCCTCAAGACCTGCTTCGCCGAGATCGCGGCCGAGGCGGGACGCACGGTCGACGGCGAGCAGGCTCTTAGCCTCTACCGGGCAGCCCGTTACGCCGAGGATGCCGACCTCTTTCCCGACGACCTCGTTCGAGTCTATCTCGCGATCGCGCCGAAGCTCGGCCTGCCCACTGACCAAAAATACGGCGAACGCCTGCGGGACTCGGCGAAGAGCTGGAAGGGTTTTGCAGACAGCGCTGCGGCACTGGCAAGTCTTGCGAAGGATTACCGCCTCGTGGCGATGACCAACGCCCGCCGCTGGGCATTCGATTTCTTCGAGAAGGAACTCGGCAATCCCTTTTATGCCGCCTTCACCGCGGATGATACGGGGACCGAGAAACCCGATCCCGCATTCTTCGAGAAGGTATTCGACTACGTCGTCTCGCAAGGACATTCGAAGGACGACATCCTGCATGTCGCCCAGAGCCAGTACCACGATATCGGGATATCCAGGAACCTAGGGCTGACCAATTGCTGGATCGAGCGGCGCCATGCCGTGAAGGGTTACGGCGGTACGATCGAACCGGCCGAGTTCACCAAACCCGATTACCATTTCACCTCCATGGCCGGCCTTGCCGATGCCGTGGCCGCTGCGCGCGCCTGACTTTGAAAGCAGATCGGGCCTGCCCGCAACGGGCAGCCCGCCACACAAGAAAAGGGGAATGAGATGAACGACAAGATCACCAATTGGACCAGCTCCGACGACGCCATGGTCGAAAGCGCCATTCGTCGTGGCGCCACTCGTCGCGAGTTGCTGCATATGATGCTTGCGGGCGGCGTGGCCATATCAGCTGGCGGGCTCGTGCTTGGCCGCGCCGGCAAGGCGCTCGCCGCTACGCCCGTTTCCGGCGGCTCGCTCAAGGCAGCCGGCTGGTCGTCCTCTACAGCCGATACGCTCGACCCCGCCAAGGCGTCGCTCTCCACCGACTATGTCCGGTGCTGCTCCTTCTATAATCGCCTGACCTTCCTCGACAAATCAGGCACGCCGCATATGGAGCTAGCCGAAGCGATCGAATCCAAGGATGCGAAGACCTGGACGGTCAAGCTGAAGAACGGCGTTACTTTCCACGACGGCAAGCCGTTGACCGCCGATGACGTGGTTTTCTCGCTGAAGCGCCATCTCGACCCGGCCGTCGGCTCGAAGGTCGCCAAGATCGCTGCCCAGATGACCGGCTTCAAGGCGGTCGACAAACAAACCGTCGAGATCACGCTCGCCAGCCCGAATGCCGACCTGCCGACCATTCTGTCGATGCATCATTTCATGATCGTCGCCGACGGCACGACCGATTTCACCAAGGCCAACGGCACCGGCGCTTTCGTCAAGGAAGTCTTCGAGCCGGGCGTTCGATCGGTCGGGATCAAGAACAAGAACTATTGGAAATCCGGCCCGAACGTCGATTCCTTCGAATATTTCGCGATCAGCGACGACAATGCCCGCGTCAACGCGCTGCTTGCGGGCGATATCCACCTCGCGGCCTCGATCAATCCGCGCTCGATGCGCCTTGTCGAGACCCAGGGAGACGGCTTCACCTTGTCGAAGACCACCTCCGGCAACTACACCAACCTCAACATGCGACTGGACATGGAGCCCGGCAACAAGCGGGACTTCATCGAGGGCATGAAGTATCTCGTCAACCGCGAACAGATCGTCAAATCGGCGCTGCGCGGTCTCGGCGAGGTCGGCAACGATCAACCCGTTTCGCCGGCGAACTTCTATCGTGACGCAGAGTTGAAAGCGCGGGCCTTCGATCCCGACAAGGCGAAGTTCCATTTCGATAAGGCCGGCGTGCTTGGCCAATCCATCCCGATCATCGCCTCCGATGCGGCCGCCTCCTCGATCGACATGGCCATGATCATCCAGGCCTCCGGCGCCGAAATCGGCATGAAGCTCGACGTGCAGCGGGTGCCTTCCGACGGTTACTGGGACAATTACTGGCTCAAGGCGCCGATCCACTTCGGCAATATCAACCCGCGGCCGACCCCCGATATCCTCTTCTCCCTGCTCTACACCTCGGACGCTCCGTGGAACGAAAGCCAATACAAGTCGGAGAAGTTCGACAAGATGCTGATCGAGGCGCGCGGCTCTCTCGATCAAGAGAAGCGCAAGGCGATCTACAACGAAATGCAGGTCATGGTCGCCCAGGAAGCCGGCACCATCATTCCGGCCTATATTTCCAACGTCGATGCCACGACCGCCAAGCTCAAGGGCCTGGAAGCCAACCCGCTCGGCGGCCAGATGGGATACGCTTTCGCGGAATATGTCTGGCTTGAAGCCTGATACAGCAAAGGAGACTGGGGCTGCAGCCGCGCCCCAGTTCCTCCATCTGCATTGATGGAACTTAACTCGAACGCAAAGGGAAGACGCCCGTGAACCGCCAGGTCTTATCCCTTGTAATGAGCAGATTGTTCGTCGCGGTGATCACCCTGGTGATCGTCTCCTTCGCCGTCTTCTTCGCGACAACGCTGTTGCCTGGAGATACGGCGACGATCCTGCTCGGCCAAGCCGCCACGCCGGAAGCCGTCGAAGGCCTGCGCAAGGCCATGCATCTCGACGAACCGGCGCTCTTTCGTTTCCTGCGGTGGATCGTCGGACTGCTGCAGGGCGACCTCGGCACGTCCTATGCCAACGAAATGCCGGTCGCCGCTCTCATTGCCGGCCGCTTCGTCAATACGCTGAAACTCGCCGGTGTCACCGCGCTTTTCTCCGTGCCGATTGCGCTGACGCTCGGGATCACTGCGGCGATGCTGCGCGGCACCCTTTACGACCGGATCGTCACCGTGATCACCATCGGCGTCATCTCCGTGCCGGAGTTCATGGTCGCGACCTCCGCGGCGCTCATCTTCGCCGTCTATCTGAAATGGCTGCCGGCGCTGTCTTTCGCCAATGAAGTCCACAGTCTGACCGACCTGTTGCGCGTCTATGCCATGCCGGTGATCACCCTCACCTTCGTCGTATCGGCCCAAATGATCCGCATGACGCGCGCGGCTGTCATCGAGACGCTCAACACACCCTATGTCGAGATGGCATTGCTCAAGGGCGCCTCCCGGCCGCGCATCGTCTTTCGCCATGCGCTGCCCAATGCGCTCGGTCCGATCGTCAATGCCGTTGCGCTTTCGCTGTCCTATCTGCTCGGAGGCGTCATCATCGTCGAGACCATTTTCAACTATCCGGGTATCGCCAAGCTGATGCTGGATGCCGTCGCCACCCGCGACCTGCCGCTGATCCAGAGCTGCGCGATGATCTTCTGCCTGGGCTATCTGCTCCTGATCACCATCGCCGATATCATCGCCATCCTTTCCAATCCGAGGCTCCGATGACCATGACCAGTTCCGAAACCACCTCCGGCCGGCTGTCCGGAACCCGGTTTGGCTATCGCTTCAACATCGTCGGCGCGATCGGCTTCACTGTGATCCTCTTATGGGCGCTCGTCGCGATCTTTGCGCCATGGATCATCCCCTACCCGGTCGGCGAGATCGTCGATCTCGACTATTTCGGCCCGATGAGCCGGGAACTCTGGTTCGGCTCCGATTATCTCGGTCGCGACATGCTCTCGCGGATTCTGATGGGCGCACGCTATACGGTCGGTATCTCGCTGGCGGCGGTCACCATCGCCTGCTTCAGCGGCGTCGTGCTCGGCATGATCGCAGCGGTTGCCGGCGGCTGGCTGGACACGATCCTCAGCCGCTTCCTCGATGCCCTCAACTCCATCCCGAGCAAGCTGTTCGGCCTGGTGGTCGTCGCTGCCGTCGGCTCCTCGGTCCCGGTGCTGATCATGACGCTGTCGGTGATCTATATCCCAGGTGCTTACCGTTTCGCCCGAGCGCTCGCCGTCAACATCAATGCGATGGATTTCATCACCGTCGCGCGCATCCGCGGCGAAAGCACCCTCTATCTCATTCGCTCGGAAATCCTGCCCAACATCGTCGGGCCGGTGCTTGCCGATCTCGGAATCCGCTTCGTCTTCATCGTTCTGCTGCTCTCCGGACTTTCCTTCCTCGGCCTTGGCGTCCAGCCGCCCTATGCCGATTGGGGTGCGTTGGTGCGGGAGAATATCGGCGGCCTGCCGTTTGGTGCGCCGGCGGTGATGTTTCCCTCGTTTGCCATCGCCAGCCTGACGATCAGCGTCAATCTGCTGATCGACAACCTGCCGCAGAAAATCCGCGACCGGAGCGTGTCATGAGCAATTTCATCGAAATCCGTGACCTGAAGGTCGAAGCCACCACCGATTCCGGCCGGCGCGTCGAGATCATCAAGGGTGTCAGTCTCGATGTCGCCGAGGGCGAGATCGTCGCGCTGATCGGCGAGAGCGGCTCGGGCAAGACAACCATCGCCCTCACCCTCATGGGCCATACCCGTGCGGGCTGTCGCATCTCCGGCGGCAGCGTTTCGGTCGGCGGCAAGGATATGGTCACGCTCAGCGAGAAGCAACGCGCCAAGGTGCGCGGTACCGAAGTCGCCTATGTCCCGCAATCGGCGGCTGCCGCCTTCAACCCGGCCACGTCGATCATGGATCAGGTGATCGAAGTCACGCGCATTCATCAGCTGATGTCGCCGGACGATGCGCGTGCCCGGGCAATCGAGCTCTTCCGGGCGCTGTCCCTGCCGGAACCCGAGACGATCGGCAGCCGGTATCCGCACCAGGTTTCCGGCGGCCAGCTGCAGCGTCTGGCCGCTGCCATGGCGCTGATCGGCGACCCGACCCTCGTCATCTTCGACGAGCCGACGACGGCGCTCGACGTGACGACCCAGATCGAAGTGCTGCGCGCCTTCAAGTCGGTCATGAAGAAGGGCGGCATATCAGGCGTTTATGTCTCGCACGACCTTGCCGTCGTCGCGCAGATCGCCGACCGCATCGTGGTCCTGAAAGGCGGGGAGACCCAGGAAGCCGGCACCACCGACGAGATCCTCAACAATGCGAAACACCCCTATACCAGGGAGCTGCTCGCAGCCTTCGAGCCGAAGCCGCGCGGTGCAGCAGGTCCCGCCGAACCCGCGACCGCCCCCCTGCTGAGGATCGAAGATCTCGTCGCGGGCTATGGACAGCGCCAGGCTGACGGCCTGCCGCTCGTTCGCGCGGTCGAGCATGTGAGCCTGAAGGTGGAAAAAGGCCGCAATCTCGGCATCATCGGCGAGTCCGGTTGCGGCAAGTCGACGCTCGCCCGGACCATCGCCGGCATCCTGCCCGCCGCGGTCGGCAGTATCGTCTTCGACGGCACGGAACTGCGTCGCAGCGCGCGCGAGCGCTCGCGCGATCAGTTGCGCGAGATGCAGATCGTCTTCCAATATGCCGATACCGCCCTCAATCCGGCAAAATCGGTTGAAGACATCCTTGCCAGGCCTCTGGTCTTTTACCACGGCATGGATCGAAAGACGCGAAACGCCCGGATCGATCAGCTGCTCGACATGGTGCGCCTGCCTCGCAACCTGCGCCATCGTCGGCCGGGCGAACTCTCGGGCGGGCAGAAGCAACGCGTCAACTTCGCCCGGGCGCTCGCCGCCGATCCGAAGCTGATCCTCTGCGACGAGATTACCTCGGCGCTCGACACGGTGGTCGCAGCCGCAGTCATCGACCTGCTCAAGGAATTGCAGCGCGAACTCGGCCTCTCCTACATCTTCATCAGCCACGACCTCTCGGTGGTGGAGGCGATCTGTGATGAGATCGTCGTGATGTATGGAGGCAGGAAGGTCGAGGAAATCACCTCCTTGACGGTGAAGGCGCCGCAGCACCCCTATTCGCAACTGCTCTTCTCATCGGTGCCAACGCTCGATCCGGCCTGGCTCGACGGGCTCCAGCAGGATCCGGAACTGGTGCGGACCTATTGCCGCCACTGAGTGCCGATTCTATTGCGCTGCCATGCTCGGAAGCAAAAGCAAGACGCTTGCCAGACCCGGCGCGCACCCGGTCAGGTCGCGTTGAAAGCCTGGGCACCACGGCACGAGATCTGCAAGTGGCAGCGAACATGGCTTTGGAAAGCAAGCCCGAAATTCTGTCGCAAGTCCTTCCAACCAGTATGGAACTTATAGTTATAGGGAGAACAACCTGCGACAGAGAATCGGCATCTGCTGAGGACAGATTAGATCGGGGGAAGGCAACGGGGTGAGGTCGGTCTGGAACCCCGAAATCTTGCGTTTGAGCGGGGCTCCGGCTGCGGTCCTCTCGCCGGCTAATGCGGAAACAAGGTGGTTAGCGGCATGTGGGCTTTGATGATCGGCGATTTCAGCACGACGAAGCTGAAATACTTGTCGATGCCGACGTCCATATCGGTGAGGCGCTCCATGATCGTCTGGTATTCGTCGATCCCGGCGGTGACGAATTTCAGCAGATAATCGTAGCCGCCCGAAACCAGATGGCATTCGATCACTTGGTCGACCTTCTCGATCGCCGCCAGGAAGCGGGCGAAGTCGATCTGCCGGTGGTTTTTCAGGGTGATCTCGGTGAACACCGTCAGCGTCTGCCCAAGTTTGCTGACGTTGATCTGAGCCGAATAACCTTCGATATAGCCCTCCGACTGCAGCTTCTTCACCCGCATCAAGCAGGGGCTCGGCGAGAGATTGACCAGTTCGGCGAGTTCCACATTCGTGACGCGGCCGTTCTTCTGCAGTTCATAGAGAATTTTTACGTCGATCCGGTCGAGTTTCATCGCACACGCCCTCACTTGCTCGAGATCGCCAATCACACAGCATATTATGCTGCTACTTTCTGGCACCAACCTTAACACAGGATGCTGGCCTGTCGATCGCGTTGCGAGACAGGCGGAAGCACAAACGGCTGCTGGCGTCCTCCCAACACGGAATCTTCTGCTGCCACCAACCGATCTCCGGCAAAGCCGTGGCGTCGGATCCGCTACACTACGGTTAAAACGGAGATTCTCCCATGCCCGCACCGCTCAACCGCGTCGACACCACGCCGGAACTGCCTTCCACTGCTGATGTCGTGGTCATCGGCGGCGGCATCGTCGGCGTCTTCACCGCCTATTATCTCACTCGGCGCGGATTGAAGGTGGCCCTCGTCGAGAAGGGACTGATCGGCGCCGAACAATCGAGCCGCAACTGGGGCTGGTGCCGCCAGCAGAACCGCGACGCCCGCGAATTGCCGATGTCGACGAAGAGCCTCGATCTGTGGGAGCGCTTCGCCACTGAGACCGGTGAGGACACCGGCTTCCGTCGTTGCGGCCTCTTCTATCTCAGCAATAGCGACCAGGAACTGTCCGGTTGGGCGCGCTGGCGCGATTTCGCCCGCTCGGTCGGCGTCACGACGCATATGCTGAGCAGCGCCGAGGCAACCGAACGCGGGCATGCCACCGGCACCTCGTGGAAAGGCGGGGTCTTTTCGCCCACCGACGGCACCGCCGATCCGGCGAGCGCTGCGCCGGCCGTCGCGCGTGCGATCCTGAAGCTCGGCGGCACGGTGCATCAGTCCTGTGCTGCTCGCGGCCTCGACGTCGAAGGCGGCAGGCTCTCGGGGGTCGTCACCGAGCATGGCACGATCCGCACGAAAATCGCGGTCCTCGCCGGCGGCGCCTGGGCCTCCTCCTTCTGCCGCCAGCTCGGCATTCGATTTCCGCAAGCCTCGATACGCTCCTCGATCCTCTCCGTATCCCCAGGCGCGAGCGGCCTGCCGGATGCATTGCATACATCGGCCGTGTCGGTGACGCGACGACGCGATGGCGGCTACACGCTGGCGATCAGCGGCCGCGGCCGCGTCGACCCGACGCCGCAGCAGCTCCGCTTCGCGCGGCAGTTCCTGCCGATGTTCGCCCGGCGCTGGCGCAGTCTCGCACCCGGCGGGTTGGAAGGTTTTCGCTCCGGGCATGAACCTCTGGCACGCTGGCGGCTCGACAGGCCGACACCGATGGAGCGCATGCGCATCCTCGACCCGGCGGTAAACGGGGCCACCATTGCCCTCACGCACTCGCGGGCGCTCGAACTCCTTCCCGCCTTGAAGAAAACCGATATCAGCGCGGCCTGGGCAGGCTATATCGACAGCACACCTGACGGCGTGCCGGGGATCGGCGAGATCGCCACCTTGCCCGGTTTCATCCTCGCTGCCGGCTTCAGCGGCCACGGCTTCGGCATCGGGCCGGGCGCCGGTCATCTGATCGCCGATATCGTCACGGGCGATGAGCCGATCGTCGACCCCAGGCCCTATCACCCCGACCGCTTCGGGGGATCCGCCTGGGGCAAAGTGGCCGATTTTTAGGACGCGGTCGGCCTTTCGCGACGTTCGACGACGCGGATCGGTACGACTTGGTACCGGCCATAGGGGCCGATACATCACACTTCGATTGCCACGATCACGAAAAACCGGCGGTCAAGGGAAGGTGTGTCGCTTCGGTTCCTCACCGGCATTATTGGCAATAAAGTCGCGCAATGCTGCCGCCGCAGGTGTGCCAGCGACGGCGAGATCGCGTACCGTGCTCATGTGATTGCCGTCTGCGACCTGCGATGCCCGCACCTCAAGCCCTTGGGCGGCAAGAATGTCCCTGAACGCGTTTGCCTGAATTTTGAACGGATCAGTTTCCAGTTCGCCGGTCATGATAGCGACACGCGTTGCTGGATCGTGCTCGTAATGCATGGGCGTAAACCGTCGCACCTCCTCGTCGCTCAAGGCGATCTCGTCACGCAGGAAAGACGTCTGCAAGGGTTCGAGATCGTATAGCCCGCCAAGCAGGAAAGCAGCAACTACGCCCGAAGGCGCTGGCGAGCGATGGAAGAGAAAGGTTGCAAGATGTGCACCGGCGGAGTGGCCGCTGACAGAGAACCGCTTTGACGTGGCGCCAAAACGATCGGCATGCGCCAGCAGGAAAGCCTTGGCTTTCAGGACCTGACCAACCAGGACGTCCATTCTCGCCATGGGCATCAACGAATAATCGACGATGGCTGCAACCGCGCCGGCGCCGGTGATCGTTTCAGCGACGCAGGAATAGTCTTCCTTGGAAAACATCCGCCAATAGCCGCCATGGATAAACATGTGGATCGGCATGTCCGAGCCGGCACTATTTGGCAGGAAGATATCGAGCGTCTCGCCAGGTCCAGCCCCGTAGGCGATGTTGGCCTCCATGGCGACAGTGCGCCGCGTTGCAAGGCTGCGAGCTCGGATATCGCCAATGATCGCGTCGAAGTCTGCGACATGGTCACGAATGCGGAACGGATCGGCGGCCACAGGTTCCTCCCTCAGAAACTTGTCGCAATGTACTTGGCTTCCATGAACTCCGCGATACCGTGATGCTGCCCTCCTTCACGTCCAAGGCCGCTCTGTTTCACACCGCCAAAGGGGGCAGCGGGATCGGAGACCAGTCCACGATTAAGGGCGATCATGCCGGCCTCGACCTTGGAGGCGACCCGCATGCCGCGGCCAATGTCGCGGGTATAGATGTAGGCGGCGAGGCCATATTCCGTATCGTTGGCGGCAGCGATCACCTCTGCCTCGCTCTCGAAACGGTAGAGCGGCGCGACGGGACCGAAAATCTCCTCGCAGCCCATGTCGGAGGCCCGGGCAACATCGACAAGCACCGTCGGCGGATAAAAAAAGCCGCGGCCTGCCAATGTTCGTCCGCCGCAGAGGGCGCGTGCGCCGCGCGAAATCGCGTCCGTAACCAGGCGCTCGATCTTCTCCACCGCCTTGCGCGTGATCATCGGACCGCATTCCGTATCCGGATCCACACCCGGGCCGACGTTGAGGGCGGCCATGCGTTGGGTAAATTTTTCGGCGAAGGCATCGTGGATACCGGACTGGACATAAATGCGGTTTGCCGCCGTGCAGGCCTCACCCGCATTGCGCATTTTCGCAACCATCAGCCCCTCGATCGCCGCGTCAATGTCCGCGTCGTCGAAAACGATGAACGGCGCGTTGCCGCCGAGTTCCATGGAACAGGAGATGACACTTTTCGCCGCTTCCGCCAGAAGCGTGCGGCCGACGCCCGTCGAACCTGTGAAGGAGAGTTTTCGCACGCGCGGGTCGGCCAGCATGGCGGCGATGACAGGCCCCGGCGTCGATGTTGTCATCACGTTCACAACGCCCGGCGGCACGCCAGCCTCCTCGTAGAGAGCCGCAAGCGCATAGGCCGTCAGCGGCGTCTCGCTCGCGGGCTTCAGGATGACCGTGCAGCCTGCGGCAAGGGCAGGCGCGATTTTGCGGGTCGCCATCGCGGCCGGGAAATTCCACGGTGTGATGAGAACGCAGATGCCGATAGGCTGGTAATCGACGACGATGCGGTTTCCACCGGCCGGGGCGATGCCGAACTCACCAGAGATGCGCACCGCCTCCTCGGCGTTCCACCGAAAGAACTCCGCCGCGTAGGCCACCTCGCCGCGCGCGTCGCGCAACGCCTTCCCGTTCTCGAGCGAAATGAGCCTTGCAAGCGTTTCGGAGCGCTCCACCATAAGTTCGAAGCAGCGGCGCAGGATCTCGGAACGCCTTCTCGGCGGCGTCTCGCGCCAGCTTTCCGCCGCGCTTGCGGCAGCCTCCACGGCCGCTGCCGCATCCGCAAGGGTCGCATCCGGCACGGCGGCAATGACCGCCTCGGTCGAGGGGTCGATCACCTCGATCCGACCCTCGCCCGCCGCAGGCCGCCAGGCGCCGCCAATATAGAGGCCGCGGGAGAACGCGCTGAGCCCGAAGGGATCGTAGTCTTTATGCGAAGAATGCTGGTTGACGTTCATGATGGTTTCCAAGTCAGAGGGCGGAAGCGGCCAGGTCGCCGTCATAGGCGGCGCGCACCAGGCCGCGCATGGCGGCCGCATCGAAGGGGCGTGGATTGTTCTTGATCAGCCGGCCGATGCCGAGCGCCTGCTCTGCGGCCCAGTCGATCCGGTCTTCCGGCAGGCCGAGCCCGGCAAGCGTCGGCGCGATGCCGATCGCGGCGAAGAGACGGCTCACCTCGCCGATCGCGGCATCGGCAAGCGTTTCGTCGTCCTCCACTCCGGTGGGATCGAGGCCGAGCGCCCTACCGACAATGGCGATGTCCGCACTCGCGACGCGGCGATTAAATGTCATCACATAGGGCAGCATGGTCGCAACCCCGAGGCCGTGCGGCGTATGGGTCAAGGCACCGACCGGATATTGCACGGCATGGGCCGCAGCGGTGCCCGCCGTTCCGAAGGCGCAGCCGGCTGCGAGCGCGCCCATCATCACATCGGCGCGCGCATCGATGTCGGAGCCGTCGACGAAGGCCTTTTCCAAGCTCCGGCTAAGGAGCCGGATGGCATGCAGCGCGAACTGGTCGGAGAGATCGCTCTTGCCGATGAAGACATGCTGCTGCGCGAGTTCAGGATCGCCGGGGCGGCGCATGGCCGTGAAGGCTTCGATGGCATGCGTCAACGCATCCGCACCGGCAATCGCGGTGAGACCAGGCGGGCAGGATAAGGTCAGTTCCGGGTCGCAGATCGCCGCTGCGGCGATGAGGTATGGGCTGGAAATGCCAACCTTCAGGATACGGTCAGGATCGGAAACAACCGCGACCGGCGTCACCTCGGAGCCCGTGCCTGCCGTCGTCGGCACGGCGATGACCGGCAGGACAGGCGCCGGCACCTTGAACTCACCGTAGTAATCGGCGAGCGCGCCGCCATGAGCGAGCAGGAGCGAGGCGCATTTCGCCATGTCGAGGCAGCTGCCACCGCCGATGCCGATCACCATATCGGGCTCAAAACCGCGCGCGGCCTCAACGCAAACCGCGACCGTATCTTGCGGCACGTCCGGCAGCGTGCGGTCATGCACCAGGACGACGATGCCGGCTGCTTCAAGCGCGGCGATCATTTCCGCGAAGACGGGTGTTGCGGCAAAACGCGCATCCGTGCAGACGAGTGCGCGCCGGCCGGTTCTGCTGGCGACGCTCGCGAGCGCATGGCGCTGGCCGACGCCGAACAGAATTTCCCGCGGCAGCCTCAAGGCGGCAAACAGGCTCATGATCTTTGTCCCTCGAAGGCCATAATGCGGGGGCGCGAAAGCGCGTTGAGGTCTTCCCACAGGCGCTGGTCGATGTCGAACCCGTTGCGGCTTGCCGCCGCTCGCCGCCGGCGGGCACGGTCGCCCGGGACGAGAACCGGTTCGCCGGCGCTGGCGGGTGGTGAACCGCGCACGGCATCGAGATAGGTCGACAGTCGCGCCGGCAGTCCCGGCGCCAGACTGGGCTCGATCAAGATGAAGACGTCGCCCTTGTTGCATGGCGACTGGCTGTCGAGCGTGCCGCGCACATCCGGCGCGAGCGCCGAGCCGGCAAGAGCTGCCACCAGCAGCTCCATGGCGATGCCGAGGCCGTAGCCCTTCGCGTCGCCGAAGGGCGCAATCGCGCCGGCCTTGGCACGCCCCGGATCGGTCGTCGGGTTACCGGCCGCATCGCGCGCCCATCCCTCGGGAATGGGCCTGCCGGTCGCCGCGTGATGGTGGATGCTGCCCATCGGCACGAGGCTGGTGGCCAGGTCGAGCACGAGCGGTTCCTCGGCGGTCGGCACGGCGATGGCGATGGGATTGGTGCCGAGCATGGCCCGGGTACCGCCGAAGGGATGGACCAGCGCCTCGCTCGACGAGAGCGCGATGCCGACGAAACCCATTGCGGCGATGGCCTCCACATAATGCGCGAGCATGCCGAGATGGTTGGCATTGCGCACGGCGACAAGGCCGATACCAAGATCCGGAATGTGAGGCGCGAGCCGCTCGATCGCGGCCATGGCGACGACGGGGCCAAATCCCGACGCCCCCTCCACCTCCAGCACCGCATCCGCGCGCCAGCGCTGCGTGCCTTTCGTCTGCGGGTCAATGACCCCGCGCTCGATCCGTTCGACCAGCCGCGGAAGCCGGTACAGGCCATGCGACGGGTGCCCCTTCATCTCCGCCGTCACCAGGACGCGAGCCTGCAGGGCCGCATGGTCACGCGGTGCGCCATGCTCTTCGAGCAGTCGGGTGGCAAGTGCAAGCGCTGCCGCTTCGGATAGACGCATGATTTTTCCTCCCTATATTAAATCGTATAGGATATAGGATTGTCTTGGCCGCAGCATCGTGCTAGCGATTGGACCTGTCAAGAGGCAAGGCAGCAGATGATTTCGACGAGACCGAAGGAACCCTCAACGGGCACAAACCAGATACCGCGCGCCAACAGCCTGGCGGGCGACGTCTACGAGGCAATTTTCAACCAGCTCATGTCGTTGAAGATTGCGCCGGGGACACGCATCACGGTCGACAACCTGGTCAAGGAGTTCAACGTCTCCCATACGCCGATCCGCGAAGCCCTCGGCCGACTTGAAGGCGAAGGCCTCGTCGTCAAGCAGCATCTCGTCGGCTATCGTGCCGCGCCGCAGATCACGCGCCACCGCTTCGACGAGCTCTATGAACTGCGTCTGCTGTTGGAACCTGCCGGCGCTGCGAAGGCAGCCGAGGCGATGAACGACGAAAAGCTGGCCATTCTCACCGAGGCCGCGGGCGTGATGACACGCAGCGACAACAGGGACGAACGAGCGAACTATTCGGCCTTTGCGCGCCAGGACGCCATCTTTCACGACCGGATCATGGAATTTGCCGGCAACGAGTTGATCCGCGAGATGCTGACATTCCAGCACACGCATTTCCATATCTTCCGCCTGATGTTTCATCGCCGCGTCACCGAGGAGGCGCTCGCCGAGCATCAGACGCTGCTCGATGCCTTTGCGGCGCGCGACCCGGGCGCGGCTGCGAACGCAATGCGCATTCATATCGAACATTCGCGCGACCGGCTGTTGCCGGCATTCGACGAAATCTGAGCAACCGCGCCGGGCAAGGACGAGCCTGCCCGACCTGACAACGAGGAGGAGAACCCATGCCAGGCAAGAAAATCCTGATGCTCACCGGCGATTTCACCGAGGAGTACGAAATCTTCGTCTATCAGCAGGCGATGGAGGCGGTCGGCCACACGGTGCACGTCGTGTGCCCGGACAAGAAGGCCGGCGACATCCTCAGGACGTCGCTGCACGATTTCGAGGGAGACCAGACCTACACCGAAAAACTCGGGCACAACGTCACCATCAACAAGACGTTTTCCGAGGCCGAGAACCAGCTCGACCAGTATCATGCCGTCTACTGCGCCGGCGGGCGTGGACCGGAATATATCCGCACCGACAAGCGGGTGCAGGCAATGGTGCGTCATTTTCACGAGCAGAAGAAGCCGATCTTCACCATCTGCCACGGGGTCCAGATCCTGATCGCGGTCGACGGTGTCGTTCGCGGCAAGAAGGTGGGTGCACTTGGTGCCTGCGAACCCGAAGTCACCTTGGCGGGCGGGACCTATATCGACCTCTCGCCAACCGAAGCCTATGTCGATGGCACGATGGTTTCGGCCAAGGGCTGGACGGCGCTCGCCGCCTTTATCCGCGAATGCCTGAAGGTGCTGGGAACGGAGATCCACCACAACTGAGACGACGGTACCAAATAACAAAAGGCCCGGCAGGTGACAGCTGCCGGGCCTTGTTTGCGGTTGGACCTGCAATCACGCTCCGCCACGGTTCCAGCCGCGGCCACGGTCGCCGAACATTTCATAGCCGCCATCGGTGATCGCGAGCGTATCCTCCAGCTTGATGAATCCGCGCTTTGGGTGAAGCATCGTCGTCTCGACCGAGATCACGCTCCCGGCTTCCAGCGGCTTGTCGGCATCGATGCCATCATAGGTGACGGGGTGGTTCGTCATGAGGAATGGCGCTTCGTGGGCAATGAGGCCCATGCCATGGCAGAAGAAGTCGGTGAAGGCCGCCGACGGCGAGGCCTTGAGCTCGGCTTCCGCTGCCACGATCATCTCACTGCCCGCAGCCCCTG
Source organism: Rhizobium acaciae (assembly GCF_025941625.1). Taxonomy (NCBI): domain Bacteria; kingdom Pseudomonadati; phylum Pseudomonadota; class Alphaproteobacteria; order Hyphomicrobiales; family Rhizobiaceae; genus Rhizobium; species Rhizobium acaciae. The sequence goes on along the minus strand of NZ_JAPCZO010000009.1, from coordinate 21,986 downwards.
CCCTGACCTTGGCGAAGGCCGCTTGCTGGATGCATTCGACTTCGGCCAGAAGGTCCTCCAGCTCCGCATCCGGCTCGCCGAGCACACCCATACGGCAGAGGTCACCGATATATCCGTGATAGTTGCCGCCAGAATCGATCGACAAAATCTCGCCCTCGGCCCAGGTTTGCGGCGAGCCCGCGCGGTTGTGGCTGGAGCCAAGCGTCAGCAGGCAATATTCGAAGTGCAGGCCGCGGTTTGTTTCCTCCCGGCGCAACTGCTCGATGATCTCCATCTTCGTCGAGCCGGCGCGGGCCGCCGCGACCGTCGCCAGCATCGAGTCGGTGATCAGCTCGGACGCGCGTCTCAGCTTTGCCAGTTCATCCGGCGTCTTGACCGCCCTTAGCCGCTCCAACACATGCGTGGCATCGACAAATCGAGCGCCATCCAGCCGAGAGGCAAGCAGGTCGCGGGCGTCGGATGGCAGGAAGGCCGGCTCGATGCCGATGCGCCCACCGGTCTTGCCGATTTTCTTCAGGTGCTCGGCGGCGAGCCCGGCGGCATCCTGCGTGCCCCAGGTCGCCGTATGCACGGCGGGTGTCCAGAATGGATTGTTCTGGTGCTCTGCACCCTCCATGCGGTTGCCCACATAGGCGGAGTGATCGGGCGCGCCTTTCTCATAAATCACCATCGGCAGGTACCGGCTATGCCCGATCGCATCCATGGCGGCGAAGAAGATGAACTTATAGCCGCCCATGAGATATTGCGTGTTGTGTTTGGAGGTGGCGACGACGACGTCGATACCGGCTTCCTCCATGAGACGGTCGAGCTTGGCCGTATCGAACGGCGTCACGGCGGCCTGCCTTGTTTGCCCTGCATTGTCGTTCATTGTCTTTCCTCCCAGAAAATGGATGCGCGGCCTCAGGAGCCCGGCGGCAGCAGGCGGAAGTCCGGAAAATCGCGAAGCGCAAGCTCCGGCCCCGCCGGTGAGTAGACCACGAAGAGGAGCATCGGCCCGCCGCCAGTGTTCTTCGTCGAATGAAAGCGGCTTTCCGGAACATAGATCGTGCAGCCGGTGGCGACCTTCCGCGTGATCGGATTACCCGTCTCGTCCTCGACCATCTGCTCGCCTTCGCCGGAAATCACAAAGATGATTTCCTCCGCGCCGGGATGATTGTGGCGGGAATGACCCTCGCCGCTCGGCAGTTCGACGACACCGCCGGAAAACCGGCTGGCGCCGTTGACCTCGGGCGCCACAGTCAGCGACAGCTTGCCCCAGTCGAAGCCGAAAGCGCTCACGTCCTTAGGATAGATGAAGTACTTGTCCTTTACCATGAAACGGCCTCCTCCATGCCCTTCCTCAGACGACCGCGCCGATGGCGAGCGCCTTGAAATCTTCGGTCTGCTTGCGGATTGCCGCCTCTGCCGGCAGGCGCTCCATCGAGCTTGCGCCATAAAAGCCGTGGCAGCCAGGGCAACGCTCGAGAACGTAGCGCGCATCCTCCGGCATGGAGATCGGGCCGCCGTGGCAGAGCACAATGACGTCGTCGCGCACGGAACGTGCCGCCTTGGTGATCGCGGTGATCTCATCGATGCAGTCATCGAGCGACTTTCCGGAGGTGGCCCCGATCGTGCCGCCGGTCGTCACGCCCATATGCGCCACAATGATGTCGGCACCGGCGACCGTCATGGCGACAGCCTCGCTCTCGTTGAAGACATAGGGTGTCGTCAGCAGGTCGAGCCCGTGGGCGGTGGCGATCATCTCGACCTCCAGATTGTAGCTCATGCCTGTCTCCTCGAAACTCTGCCGCATCCGGCCATCGAAGAGGCCGATTGTGGGAAAGTTCTGTACGCCGGAAAAGCCCATTGCCTTGAGGTCGGCGAGGAAGCGCGGCATCAGCACGAAGGGGTCCGTGCCGTTGACGCCGGCGAGAACCGGCGTCTTTTTCACAACAGGCAACACTTCGAGCGCCATGTCCTTGACGATCTCGTTGGCATTGCCATAGGCCAGCAGTCCGGCCGCCGAACCGCGCCCCGCCATGCGGTAGCGCCCAGAATTATAGATAATGATGAGGTCGATGCCGCCTGCCTCCTCGGCCTTGGCGGAGATGCCGGTGCCGGCGCCGCCGCCGACGATCGGCACGCCGGCTGCGATCATGCCGTGAAATTTTTCGAGGATGGTCTTGCGCGGTATGACTGGCATCGATTTGTCTCTCAGGGGTTGGCGATGTCACGATAGGCCGCGACGGCGGCCTCGGCGAAGTGCGGATCGTTGATATGGAGCGGCAGGCGAATAAGACGTCGCGACGCCGTCGGCTTCACCGTCGCCTCGAGCGCGGCAAAAAGCGCGGCGTCGGCGTGCGGATCGAAGAACGGACCGCCTTCGATGTCGAGGGCCGAAACGCCCTTTTCAGGAATGAGGAAGCGTAGGGGCCCGTGGCAGAGATTGAGCTTGTCGCCGATCCAGCGGCCAATCTGCGCGCATTCGGCCGACGTCGTGCGCATCAAGGTGACGTTCGGGTTGTGACGGTAAAACAGCCGGCCGGCATAGCGCTCAGGAACGGTTTCCGGCGCCCAGAAGTTCACCATGTCGAGCGCACCGACCGAACCGACATAGGGCAGGCCTTTGCGAGCAATGGCGCCGAAACGGTCCGAGGTGGCGGGCAGGACGCCGCCGAAAAGCAGGTCGCAGACCTCGGTCGTCGTGATGTCGAGCACACCAGAGATGAGCTCGCTGTCGGCAAGCTTCTCCATCGCCCGCCCACCCGTGCCTGTCGCGTGGAAGACCAGGCAATCATAGTCCGCCCGGAGGCGCTCGACCATGGCGGATACGGCAGGTGTGGTAACGCCGAACATGGTAAGCCCGAGGGCCGGTTTGGATGCAGTCACCTCAGCCGGCCGGCGGGCCATGGCGGTGATCGCCTGGGCGGCGTTGTGAAGGATGACGCGGCTCAGCCGGTTCAGGCCCGCCATATCGGTGACCGAGGGCATCATCACGATGTCGGAAACATCGACAAAGGGAGCCACATCGCCGGATGCGAGCGTCGAGACCATGATCTTTGGCAGACCGAGCGGCAATTGGCGCATGCCTGCGGTAATGATCGAAGTGCCTCCGCCTCCACCGATACCGATGACGCCGGCGATATCCTGGCGCTCTACGAGGAAGCGCGCGAAGGCAATGCCCATCGCCTCGACCGCCCTTCCGCGGTCCCCGCTGGCAAGAACGGCTTCAGCCCCGTCCGGATGGCATGCCGCCACTGCGTCGGCCTTCACATCGACGGCGGTCGCAGGCTCGCCTATGCCGACGTCGACGCGGACAACACCCCCGCCCGCCGCTTCGATGCAAGCGGCCAGATACGCAAGCTCCTCGCCCTTCGTGTCGGCCGTGCCGACCACGTAGATCTGCTTCATGTCCCCTCCGGGACCGGGTGGACTTCCTCCCGGCATATCTCACCTTCGGGGCAAAGCGACGGGCCCTTGCAAATTTGTGAGACGTGCGTATCATAAAGACATGGATGTCTCACGTCAACAGAACGAAACAGCCAAGACCGAGCGAGGCCCGCGTGCCCGAACGCGAAAACTGATGCTCGAAACGGCAACGCGGCTCATGCAGTCCGGCATCACTCCGTCGGTAAGTGAAGTCGCCGAGGCTGCCGAAGTCTCGCGCGCGACGGCCTACCGTTACTTTCCGAGCCAGGCAGCGCTCGTGCATGCCGTGGTGGATGAGGCTCTGGGGCCGATCCTCGGCTGGTCGTCCGACAGTCCGGATGCACGCATCCGCGTTGCCGACCTCTTGGCGACCGCGATGCCGCGCATCGACGAGTTCGAGGCCACCTTCAAGGCGGCGCTGAAGCTTTCGCTGGACCAGTGGGCGCAGCGCCAGGCGGGCACGCTCGGCAACGAGCCGCTGTTCAAGCGCGGCCACCGGGTCGACCTGCTGAAGAGCGTGACGGCCCCCTTGAAGGGCACATTGCCGCCCGAATCCCGGGAACGCCTTGCACAGGCTCTTTCGCTTGTCTTCGGCGTCGAGGTGCTGATCGTATTGAAGGATATCTGGGGCCTGACCTCGGAAGGCGCGCAGTCCGTTGCCGAGTGGGCCGCCAGGGCGCTTGTCGATACCGCATTACGGCAGGCAGAGAGCGAGGCAGGACGTGGTGCGCCCAGACTTGGTGCATCAACTGGCTAGACCAGTGTCAGTAATATATTCTTGTGTTGTGGTCTGGATCGGCGATGATGAATGTGAGACGGTCCGACAAGACTGCGTCAGGAGGCCCGCAAATGCGGGGGCAAGACGTCGAAAGCCTGAAGACGAGCCTTTGATGAAAGCTCTCCGAGGTTGCGCTTGACGATAATGGCATTTGGTAATACCAGATCAGGGAAACGACATTCAGGCTTGAGATCTGAAACGAGCTAGGGGTCGAGGAGGACCCCCAGCACGAACACCACCCAGGAGGATCGGGAAGCCAGATCGGGAGGCCCGCGATGAAGCGGGAAGCGTGCATAAATGGGAGGAAACGTTATGCGCAAAACTATGACCGGTCTGTTGGCCGGTGTCGGATTGATGTGGGCGTGCGGAACATCCGCACAGGCCCAGGAACTGACCATCTTCTGGGCCGAGTGGGACCCGGCAAACTACCTTCAGGAACTCGCCAACGAATACGAGGGTCAAACCGGAGTTAAGGTCACGGTCGAGACCACACCATGGGCCGACTTCCAGACCAAGGCCTTCACCGAGTTCAACGCCAAGGGTTCAGCCTATGACATGGTCGTCGGCGACAGCCAGTGGATCGGGGCAGCGTCAGAAGCCGGCCATTACGTCGATCTGACCGACTTCTTCACCAAGCACAATCTGACCCAGGTGATGGCCCCGGCAACGGTGAAATACTACGCCGAATATCCGTCGAACTCGAAAAAGTACTGGTCAATTCCGGCCGAAGGCGACGCCGTCGGCTGGTCCTACCGCAAGGACTGGTTCGAAGATCCCAAGGAGATGGAGGCGTTCAAGGCCAAATACGGCTACGACCTCGCCCCGCCGAAGACTTGGGCCGAGATGCGTGACATCGCCGAGTTCTTCCACCGTCCAGACCAGAAGCGATACGGAATCGCCATCTACACCGACAACTCTTATGACGGTCTCGTCATGGGTGTCGAGAACGCGATCTTCTCATTTGGGGGCGAACTCGGCGACTACCAGAGCTACAAGGTCGACGGCATCATCAATTCCGAGAAGAACGTCAAGGCGCTCGAGCTTTATCGCGAGCTCTACGGCTTTACGCCTCCGGGCTGGGCCAAGTCCTTCTTCGTCGAGAACAACCAGGCGATCACCGAGAATCTGGCGGCGATGAGCATGAACTACTTCGCCTTCTTCCCGGCCCTGGTGAACGAGGCGTCCAACCCGAACGCCAAGGTTACCGGCTTCTTTGCCAATCCGGCAGGCCCGAACGGCGAGCAATTCGCAGCGCTCGGCGGCCAGGGCATATCGGTCATCTCCTACTCAAAGAACCAGGAAGAGGCGATGAAATTCCTCGAATGGTTCATCAAGGACGAGACCCAGAAGCGCTGGGCCGAACTCGGCGGCTACACGGCAAGCGCCAAGGTGCTTGAATCGCCGGAGTTTCAGAACGCGACTCCCTATAACAAGGCCTTCTACGAGACGATGTTCAAGGTGAAGGACTTCTGGGCAACGCCTGAATATGCCGAACTGCTGATCCAGATGAACCAGCGCATCTACCCCTTCGTCACCGCCGGGCAAGGCACGGCGAAGGAAGTGCTCGACTCTCTGGCAGCGGACTGGAACGCGACGTTCAAGAAATACGGACGCAATAAATAGCAAACGCGATCAGCGGAGGGGCTCCGTCGCCCCTCCGTTTGCATTCTGCATCTCGCGCCCAAAGGCGCGGTTCGAGAGGGCGCGGCGCCCGGAATTCACTTCGCGCATCGTGATGCCGTTCCGGCATCCGGCGCCGAACTCTCGGAGGAGGAGAGGATTGGCCACCGCAGTCATGACATCGCTGGACACGAAATCGCGTGCCGCATCTCGCGGCATGAGCGACATCCGGATTCGCAATCTCTTCATCATTCCGACGATCCTGTTCCTGATCGTCTTCAACATCTTTCCGCTGATCTATTCGCTCGGCTATTCCTTCACCGACTTTCGCGCTTCGTCGAACGCGCCGGCCAACTTCGTCGGCCTGCAGAACTACCGCGAATTGCTGAACGATCCTTTCATCTGGTCGAATTTCGCCATCACCGCGAAATATGTGATCGTCTCTGTGACGGGGCAGGTGATCGTCGGCTTCGGCACCGCGATGCTGCTCAACCGCGATATCCCGCTGAAGGGTCTTTTGACGACGCTGCTGCTGCTGCCGATGATGCTCTCGATGGCCGTGGTCGGCCTCTTCTGGAAGCTGCTCTACGATCCGTCCTTCGGCATCATCAACTACGCACTCGGCCTCGGCTCCTTCGAGTGGCTGTCGAATCCGGACATGGCGCTCTATGCGGTCGCAATCACCGACATCTGGATGTGGTCGCCCTTCGTCATGCTGCTGTCGCTTGCCGGCCTTTCGGCCGTACCGAAGCATCTCTACGAGGCAGCGGCGATCGACCGGGCGGGGCCGTTCTATACCTTCTTCCGCATCACGCTGCCGCTGGTGGCGCCGATCCTGATGATCGCAATCATCTTCCGTACGATGGAGGCCTTCAAGACCTTCGACCTCGCCTACATCCTGACCAGCCAACCGACGACCGAGGTGATCTCCATCCGGCTCTACAAGATGGCCTTCCAGGAATGGCAGACGGGGCGCTCCTGCGCACTCGCCTACATCGTGCTCGTCATGGTTCTCGCCATCACCAACATCTACGTCAAGTATCTCAACAAAGTGAAGGAGCGCTGAGATGGCTGCCGTCCAAACCCGCTCCGAACGCGCGCTGAACCGGGTGGCGATCGCCGCCGTACTGGTCATCACGCTGATCTTCCTGGCGCCGATCTACTGGATCACCTCGACGGCCTTCAAGCCGCGCAACCTCGCCACCACCATTCCGCCGACGGTGCTCTTCGAGCCGGAACTCTCGCCCTTCGTGAAACTCTTCACCAAGCGCTCGCAACTGCGCGGGGCGCCTACTCCTGAAGAATATGCCGCCGCCCCCTGGTGGGAGCGGATGGTGTTCGACGGCGGCGAGAAGATCGTTCGCTCCGGCCGCGGCGAGGTGCAGCCCTCCGGCTATCCGAACCGCTTCATGAACTCGCTGATCGTTGCCATCACGTCCACGGTGCTGGCTGTCGGTATGGGGACATTCACGGCCTACGGCTTCTCGCGCTTCAAAGTGAAGGGGGAGGCAGACCTTCTCTTCTTCATCCTGTCGACGCGCATGCTGCCGCCCGTCGTCGTGGCGATCCCGATGTTCCTCATGTACCGTGTCGTCGGCCTCAACGACACGCATTGGGGCCTCATCATCCTCTACACTGCCTTCAACCTTTCCTTCTCCGTTTGGCTGATGAAGGGCTTCATCGACGAGATCCCGAAGGAATACGAGGAGGCCGCGCTCGTCGACGGCTACACGCGGATGGAGGCCTTTTTCAAGATCGTCATTCCGGAAGCGGCGACCGGCATCGCCGCGACCGCCGTCTTCTGCTTCATCACGGCCTGGAACGAATATGCATTTGCGCTGATCATGACGAACCGGCGCGCGCAAACGGCTCCACCCTTCATCCCGAGCCAGGTCGGCTCAGGCCTGCCGGATTGGACGGTCATTGCGGCCGGCACGTTCCTGTTCCTGCTACCGGTCGCCATCTTCACCTTCCTGCTCAGGAACCATCTCCTGCGCGGCATGAGCTTCGGAGCGATCCGCAAATGACCTTCCGCGCCTTGAACCAGAAATATCTCGAACCCGCTTCGCAGTATCTGATGATCCTCGGCATCATCGCGCTCTGCCAGCCCTGGAACCTGTTTCTGCATCGCTACGGCATGACGATGACGCTCGTCGGACTGATTGCCTTCATGGTGACGACTAAAATCCCGCGGGACGCGCAACCAGACGAAGGCAGCCATTCATGACGCAGATAGAACTTCTCGGGATCCAGAAATATTTCGGTGCCGTCCAGGTCATCAAAGACCTTAATCTCGCTATCGCCGACAATGAATTCATCGTGCTGCTTGGACAATCGGGCTGCGGAAAGACGACGACATTGCGCGCCGTCGCGGGGCTGGAGACGATCGACGACGGCGACATTCTGATCGACGGGCAGCCGGTGCAGCATATCAAGGCATCCGGCAGGGACATCGCCATGGTGTTCCAATCCTTCTCGCTCTATCCGCACATGACGGTCTACGAGAACATCGCCTTCCCGCTCCGCGCTACCCGGATGAGCCGTGCCGATGTCGATGCGTCGGTCCGCGAGATCGCCGGTGTGCTGCGCATCACCGGTCTGCTGGCCCGCAAGCCTTCGGCGCTGTCAGGCGGCGACATGCAGCGGGTCGCAATCGGCCGCGCGCTGGTGCGACGCCCAAAAGCCATGCTGATGGACGAGCCGATCGGTGCGCTCGACGCGAAGCTGCGCGAGGAGATGCGGGCGGAAATCAAGCGCCTGCATATCAAGCAGGGTTCGACCACCATCTACGTGACGCATGACCAGGTGGAGGCCATGTCGCTCGCCGACCGCATCGTCATCATGCACGAGGGCATCCTTCAGCAGGTCGGCACGCCGGAAGAGGTTTACGCGCACCCCGCCAACACGTTCGTCGCCCAGTTCGTCGGAAGCCCGGTCATGAACATGGCGCCGGCGAACATCAGCGAAACGGGCAGCCATACCAGCGTCCAGGTCGGCGGCGGGACGACGGGCTTCGAGTTCCCCGCCGTGCTGGCCAACCGCCTCTCCGACGCAAGGGCCGAGAACGGCAAGCTGACACTCGGGGTCCGGCCTGAGGGCGTGCTTGTTTCACGGGAGGCCCGCGAGGGCTTCATGCCGGTCGAAGCGCATATCATCGAGCCTCTCGGCTCGCACGACATCGTGGACCTGAAGGTTGGTCACCAGATGATCAGGGCACGCACCAAGAGCGGTTTCGTGCCTGGTCCCGGCGAAGCCGTCTGGGCACGCATCGACCCCGCCCAGGCACATTTCTTCAACACCGCGACCGGCTCGTCGCTGGGGATCAGACTCTGATGGCGCATATCGAACTCAAGGGCATCACCAAGACCTTCGGCAGCCACACGGCGCTGAAAAACCTGAACATCGACATTGCTGACGGCGAGTTCTTCGTGCTGCTCGGGCAGACAGGCGCCGGCAAGACGACGACGCTGCGCCTGATCGCCGGTCTCGAGAAGCCGACCGCAGGCCAGATCTTCATCGACGGGCAGGACGTCGCCGACTGGGGTGCCGCCGAGCGCGACGTGGCCCTGGTGCTCCAGCAATACTCGCTTTACCCGCGCTATACGGTGCGGGAGAACCTGGAATTTCCATTGAAATCCCGTATCCGTCGCGTTGAACCCGGAGAAATCAAGGAGCGCGTCGAGCGCGTTGCGAAGACTCTGCGCATCGAGCATCTGCTCGACCGCAAGACGGACCGGCTGTCGGGAGGCGAGATGCAGCGCGTATCGATCGGTCGGGCCATCGTGCGCAAACCCCGGGTCTTCTTGATGGACGAACCGCTTTCGGCGCTCGACGCGAAGCTTCGCGAAGCACTTCGAACCGAGCTGAAAAACCTGCAGATGAACCTCGGCGCGACCTTCCTCTTCGTCACTCACGACCAGATAGAGGCCATGTCGATGGGCGACAAGATCGGCGTCCTGAACAATGGTCAACTGGTGCAGACGGGTACGCCGCAGGAGATCTACGGAAACCCGGTCAACACCTTCGTCGCGCGCGCGGTCGGCTCGCCGCCGATGAACCTGATCGCCGGCACGCTTGCCGGCGGCGAGGCAGTGGCCAGCGAGGGCTATCGGCTGCCGCTCGGCAACGGACACGGGATCGCGACAGACGGTCGCCCGCTCACCTTCGGCATCCGTCCCGAGGACATTTTTCTCGACAGTGGCGCGCCCGGCGAAGCACGGGTCCACGACGTGGAGAACCATGGCGTCGAAAAGATCGTGACGCTGCGCACCGGCGAGAAGTTCATCCACGCGACCGTGCCGACACAGACGGCGCTTCGGATCGAAGATGAGGTTCGCTTTTCATGGAATCCGGAAAAGGTCGTGCTGTTTGACGCCGGAAGCGGTGTAAGCCTGCGGCACGCGGGCTGACCTGATCGGTCCGAAGGATGCCAGCGGTCTCGGCGCCACGGCAGGGGCTGCGAGCATTTCGAGTTGTCGCGACGAGGCGCTATGCGGGAAAGCGCCGGCGGTAGTGTTCTACCACTTCGGGATTGCGCAAATTAACGGGCAAGTCGCCCTTGATGACGCGCAGGGCTTCGCTCGCCGCGCCTGTTCCCATGCGCATCATGCTCTCTTCCGTCAGACCAGCGAGATGCGGCGTGACGATGACGTTGTCAAAGCCGAAATAGGGATGGTCGAGTGGCAGCGGCTGCGTTGCGAAGACGTCGAGCGCGGCTCCGCCGATGCGACCATCGCGCAGCGCCTCGATCAACGCCGTATCATCGATCACGGGGCCGCGCGAGACGTTGACCAGAATGGCCGTGGGCTTCATGCGCCCGATGCGACCGGCATTGAGCAAGCCGGTCGTCTCCGGCGTCAGCGGGCAGCAGAGCACCACGATGTCGGCCGCCGCCACAAGCTCATCGATCGTCAGGAAACGCGCGCCGTCCGGCACGCTTTCCGGCGACCGGCTCGTGGCGACCACCTCCAGGCCGAAACCGAACTTCGCGACCTGGAAGATCGCCTTGCCGACATTGCCCATTCCGACGATGCCCATGGTGCGGCCGGCGAGGTCGACGGCCGTGTCCGATTGGGCGCGGCCCGCCGCCCAGCCGCTCTGACGCAGGTCGCCGTCCATCGCGCGAAAGCGCCGAAGCAGGGCCAGTGTCACCAGGAAGACGTGCTCGGCGACAGTCGAGGCATTGGCGCCCGGGACGTTGGCGACAAGCACGCCGGCACGGGTCGCCGCATCCAGCGGCACCATGTCGAGCCCGGCGCCATGGCGGATTGCAGCGCGAAGCGCCGGCGCATCCTCGAAGAAGGCCGGCGGGATCGGCGCGCGTACGACGACGATGCCCGCGCCGCGGCCTTCTCTAAGCAACGTTTCGGGATCGGGCGCGGAAGCGACGCGCAGATCACCCGCAGCCTCAAGCATGGACTTGGCCGCAGGGTGCAGGGGATGCGTGGAAAAGATGAAGCTCATCGGCCCTCCCGCCGGTTGCGCCTATCCGGCTGACGTCGCTGGACCGCCGATGAGACCCTTCCAATAGCTTTCCGCACCTTGAAGATGCGCGCTCATCAGCGCCTGGGCCAGATTGCCGTCTCGGGCAAGCAGCGCCTCGTAGATGCGGATGTGTTCCTCATGCGAGCGCCGGCTGCGGGCGGCGTCGGCAAAATAGATCGGCAGGCGGTGCTCGCCCATGACGTAATAGACGCTGCACACCCGATGGAAGACGCTGTTCTTGGTGGCTCGGACGATCTCCAAATGAAAATCCCGGTCCTCTCGCGCCAGCCCCTCGCCGGCGGCAAGCTTCGCCTCCGACGCCGCGAGGATATCGCGCAAGTGCTGGTAGTTCTCCTCCGTCGCCCGATCGCAGGCGAGCTCCGCGGCCTTGATCTCATGGATCTTGCGAAGCTCCACGGTCTCGTAGATCAGGATAGGGTCAAGCGGCACGCCGGCGCGGGCAAAAAGCGCCATTGCCTCCACGCTCGCCTCCGTGGTCGTCAGATAGATGCCCGACTTGGCCCGGCGCTCGACGATGCGCATTGCCTCCAGAATGGCCAGTGCCTCGCGAACCTGGCCCCGGCTGACGCCGAAATGCTCCGCAAGCTCTCGCTCCGAAGGCGTGCGGCCGTTGCCGCTCGAGTTCGAGAAAAGATGGGCCGCGAGATCGGAGAGGAGGGAATTTTCTTTCATCGTCACTGTCTTTGCGCGTGAGTCTCCAGGACCCGCTGATTGATCGTGAAGCCCAGGCCAGGCCTGTCCGGGATCTCTACCATACCGTCTTTCACCGACACAGTGTCCTCGACAAGATCGTGGATCATCGGATTGGCCCCGAGCGAATATTCGATGATGAAGCTTGCCGGGGAAGCCGCGCACAAGTGCAGGCCGGAAAAGAAGCAGGGCGCGCCGGCCCAAAGATGCGGCGCGAAACGGAGGTTGAAGGCGCTGGCGAGCGAACTGATGCGCATCGCCTCCGTAATGCCGCCGCAGAAGGCGGGATCCGGCTGGAATATGTCGGCGGCCCGAAGCATGGCAAGATCTCGAAAGGCAAAACGCGTCGCCTCGCTCTCGCCCGCAGCGATCGGCACGTTCCCAGCCGCGCGCACCTCCGCCATGCCCGGCTTGTCATCCGCTATCACCGGCTCCTCGAACCAGGCGAGGTCGCAATCGGCGACCATCTGGATGAAGCGCTTTGCCTCCGCAACAGTATAGGTGCCGTGCGCATCGACCATCAGGTCGACGTCGGGGCCGATTGCCTTGCGAGCCGCCCGCACGCGCGATGCCGAGACATGCAGCGCACGATCCATCGCACCGACGCGCATCTTGACTGACTTGAAACCACCGGCCGCGATATAGGACCGCATCTGCTCGCCGATCCGGTCCACGCTCTCCCAACCGCCCGAGGCATAGGCGGGCAACCTGTCCGCCTTGCGCCCACCCAGCAGCTTCCAGACGGGGACGCCGAGCGACTTGCCGAGAATGTCCCAGAGCGCTATGTCGACCGCGCTGATCGCCGCGACGGAAAGGCCGCGCCGCGCGATCTCGGGCATGGCGTGACCCGAACTCGCCGCCGTCTCGTGGCGTACGCCGTTATAGAGCATCTCCCATATTGTGGAGATGTCGGCGGGATCGCGATCGATAAGCTTCGGCCCAATCTCGTGATTGAGCATGTGTACCAGCGTGCCATAAGCGCCCGCACTGCCCGCGGCATTCTTGCCCTCTCCCCAGCCGACGATACCGTCGTCCGTTTCGATCCGCAGGATCGCACTATCGAAGGTCGTCAGTCGGCCGAAGTCGCTGCGGTGCTGACGGTTCGCCTCGATGGGAATTTTAATCCACCAGGCCTCTACGGTCTTGATGCGCATGTCTCGGATCCCCTGCCCCTCACGGCCCGCGAGCCGCAGGGCATATGTCTTTCCGTTCGTTACTTGATCAGCGGCAGGATCGTCTCGGCAGTGATCCGCATCTGATCGTCGTAGAACTTCTCAGTGAGAAGGCTCGAGCCGTGGTCCTGGATAAATTTCAGCTGCTCCGGGGGAATGTCGACGGGGTTGCGCTCGACCATGTCCGGATATTTTGAAGCCGGCGTGCGGTCGACCGGAGCGACGAATTCGTTGGTGACGGCGCCGTCGTACCCGATCTCCTTCAGCGTGCCGATGATCTTCGGCCAGTCGAGCTGGCCGAGGCCGGCGGCAAAACGATTGTTATCGGCGACGTGGAAATCGAACAGGCGCTTTCCAGCGAGCCGGATCGCCTCATACATGTCTTCCTCCTCGATGTTCAGGTGGAAGGCATCAAGGCAAACCCCGCATTCAGGGCTGACGGCATCGGCGAGCGCCAGCGCTTGGGCGGCACGGTTGAAGAAATAGGTCTCAAAACGGTTGAGCGGCTCGACGGCAATGCGCACGCCCCTCTTCTGGGCATGGGCAAAACACTCCCTGGTGGCGTCCACCACCCATGTCCACTCTTCCTCCTCGGTGCCATCCGGCACCACCTTTCCGACGGTCGCCGGCACCAGGGTGACGATCTCGCCATCGAGTTCGCTGACCATGGTGATGACGCTCTTGACATAGTCCACTGACCTGGCGCGCTGGCCTTCATCCCTGGCGGCAAGATTGCGCTCGCCGAGCGTCAGCGTAACGGCGCCCCAGCAGCGGATGCCGTGCTCCTTCAGCAGCGCGCGCGTCTCATTGACGTCGTACTGCGCCGGCTCGCCGGATATCTCGATGCTTTCGTAGCCATATTTCCTGATGCGCTTCAGCGTGACGGCGAGCGGTTCGGCCCGCATCCAGTTATGTGTCGAAAGATGCATAAGGTCCTCCCAGACAGGTGCAGCTCGGTCCACCGCCAATCGGGCGGCAAAGGTCATGTTGTCGTTGGCCACTCTCGCCGCCTTCGGCAATCTGGTTTGGCCAATTCTCGTTATTTGAAAGCTCTAGCTCAATTCTTAACCCTCTGCAAGACGGGGGCCAAAAGGTCGATATCTCTTTAAACGATCGATATTTAATCCTGCGTTTCCCGCTTAGGCGCGAATCCGGCATCCCAAGCGTGCAATTAACTGGCTTGACCAGATTCGAGGATTTGGTATGACCAGATCTGGAAAAGTAATAGGGCGTTGAAACCGTCGCACAGTGGCCACAGGGCCAAATGGAGGGGAGATGAAGATCGGCATGTGCATGTTCCTCTGGACGACAAGTGTCGGCCGGAAACACGAGGCACTGTTACGCGACATCAAGGATACGGGGTTTGACGGTGTCGAGATCCCGATCTTTTCAGGCACACCCGACGACTACCATCGGCTGGCAGACATGCTGGACCGGATCGGCCTGGAACGGACCGCCGTTTCCGCCATGGGCGATCCGCAAATGAACCTGATCGCCGCCGACGCCGCGACCCGCAGGCGCGGCATCGACTACGTGAAATGGGCCATCGACTGCAGCGATGCGCTGGGCGCAACGATGCTGAGCGGGCCGCTGCATTCGACGCTCGGCAAATTTTCAGGAAGCGGGCCGAGCGCGGCGGAACTCAAGCGCTCGATTTCCTCACAACGCGCGATCGGCGATCATGCAGCAAAGCACGGCGTAACGATCGGGCTTGAGGCGCTGAACCGCTTCGAATGCTACCTGTTCAACACGATGGACGACCTTGCGGCCCATATTGACGCGGTCGGACATCCACATATCCGCGCCATGTACGACACGTTCCACAGCAACATCGAAGAGACAGATCCCATCGGCGCGTTCACGCGAAACAGTGACCGCATCGTGCATGTCCACATTTCGGAGAACGACCGCGGCGTACCCGGACGCGGCAACATTCCCTGGACGGAGACGTTCAGGGCGCTACGCGCGAGCGGCTACGACGGGTGGCTGACAATCGAGGCCTTCGGCCGGGCGCTCAAGGAGCTCGCCGCCGCGACAAAGGTCTGGCGCGACTTCTCCGAGACACCGGAAGCGGTCTATCGCGAAGGCTACCGCCATATCCGCGATGGATGGCACGCGGCGGCATGACCGCCAACCAACCTGCCTGATTTCGACCCGGACAGGGCGGCACCGCACGCGAGACCGCGGACGCGGCCGAGCTGCCAGGAGGAATGCGGACGGTTATGCTGCTTATGAAAGACCGCCGTTTTCTCAGGCTCGGGCAAACTCATTGGATGGGCCCGCTTTCGGCCGACCCTTTCCGACGATCAAGGGCGCATTTTCTGTGCCCTCGTCTTGTCACTCAGCCGATAGCCATCAGGCTTGCATTGCCGCCGGCAGCCGCGGTGTTGATCGACGTTGACACCTCCTCCAGCAGCCAATTCAGGCAATAGGCCTCGGGATCGCTCGCCAATTCCTCGCTCGTCGCGGCCTGGACCAGCAGCAGCGGACCGGGCAGGTGGGCAATCTTCTGATTGACGGCCAGAACCCTGTCGCGATCCCCTTCGACGAGCGCGCCTGAGAACGGCCCGTCCTTTTCCCAATCCGATGTCCAGGAGATCCGGCCGGCTACAGCCGCCGGAAGGTCCGCCAGGACTGACTTCGATAAGGAACCCGCGTCCACGACGATGTGGTTGCCGGTCGATAGGGCTGCGGCGATCTGGCGATGAAGCCCGCCTTCCGTCTGCGGCACGAGAAGAATACGGCCGCGGGGATGGAGCGCGTAGAGATTGAGCTCCCCGACCGGACCGGTGAGTTCGCGTTCGAGCCCGAGAGCCGAGCGGCTCGCATATCCACGCGCCACTTCCCCCTCGCCCGACAAGCCCTTCTTGTCGAGCCAGACGATGTAGTCACGAAGGGCAAGGTCCGTATGAACGGAATCCTGTTGCGGCGGCACGGGCGCACGCTGCACCAGCCGGCCGATATAAAGCGGACCCCCGGCCTTCGGCCCCGTTCCCGACAGGCCGCGGCCGCCGAACGGCTGCACGCCGACGACGGCGCCGATGATGTTCCGGTTGACGTAGAGGTTTCCAGCCTTGATGCGGCTGGTCACATGCGCGATCGTTTCATCAAGCCGGGTGTGAAGCCCGAATGTCAGACCATAACCCGATGCGTTGATGTCGTCGATCAGACGGTCGAGCCCGTTTCGCTTGAAACGAATGACGTGCAGGACCGGTCCGAAGATCTCCTTCGTCAGGTCCGACAGGGACTTGATTTCGATGATTGTGGGCGGAACGAAGGTTCCCGCCGCGGCACTTTCGGGCAGCGGCAGCTGATCCACCTTGCGGCCCAAGCCGCGCATATGCTCGATATGCTGGTCGATCTCCGCCTTTGCGCTGTCGTTGATGACCGGGCCGACATCGATGCTCAGGCGATCGGTACGGCCGATCGTCAGCTCGCGGAAGGCGCCCTTCAGCATGGCGAGAGTCCTGTCGGCAACATCGTCCTGAAGGCAGAGAACCCTGAGCGCGGAGCAGCGCTGACCGGCGCTGTCGAAAGCCGAGGCAATGACGTCGGCCACCACCTGCTCCGCCAATGCCGAGGAGTCGACGATCATGCCGTTCTGGCCGCCGGTTTCGGCAATCAGCGGAATCGGCTTGCCGCTCACCGACAGCCGTTCCGCCAGCTGCGCCTGGATCATGCGGGCAACTTCGGTCGACCCGGTAAACATGACGCCTGCCGTTTCCTCCGCCCCGACCATACCGGCGCCGAGGCGGCCGCTGCCGGGCACGAACTGCAGGGCACCGACAGGCACGCCCGCCTCATGGAGGATCTTCACACTCTCCGAAGCGATGATCGGCGTGACACCGGCCGGTTTGGCAAGCACGGGATTGCCTGCCACCAAGGCTGCGGCGACCTGCCCGGTGAAAATCGCCAGCGGGAAATTCCACGGGCTGATGCAGACGATCGGGCCGAGGGGCGCATGCGATGGCCCCAGCGTCTTGCGCGCCTGTTCGGCATAGTAGCGCAGGAAGTCGATGGCCTCACGCACTTCGCCGACGGCATTGGCCGCGGATTTGCCGGCCTCGCGCATGACGATGCCCATCAGCACCTTGATGCGGGCCTGCATGATGTCGGCGGCCCGCTCCAGGCAGGCGGCACGCTCGGCCGGCGGCACGGCCGCCCATTGCGGCGCATGCTCCGCAGCCATCCGGACGATGCGCGCTGCCTCCTCGACCGCCACTTCGGTCACCGTGCCGACGACATCCCGGTGATCGGCAGGATTGAGAACATCGCGCGTCACCCCATCCGTAGAGCCGTCGGCAAGGAGGGGAAGCGCATGCCACGGGGCAGCAGCCGTGGAGATGAGTGCATCAGCCAAATCCGAAAGGGTGGCCTCGTTCGAGAGATCGAGACCATCGGAATTGGCCCGGGCATTGCCGTAAAGTGCCCGCGGCGAGGCGATCTGCGCGTGGGGCGCGCCAACGACAGGCATGGCTGCGACGATTTCGGCGGGATCGGCGATCAGCGCCTCGACCGAGACATTCGGATCGGAGATGCGGTGCACGAAGGAGGAATTGGCGCCATTTTCCAGAAGGCGTCGAACCAGATAGGCGAGCAGCGTCTCATGGGTTCCCACAGGCGCATAAATCCGGCAGGGTCGGTCGAGTTTTTCCTTTCCGACAACCTCGTCGTAGAGCGGTTCGCCCATGCCATGCAGGCATTGGAACTCGTATTTGCCGACCTTGAAATCAGGACCTGCCAGACGATAGATCGTGGCGAGCGTCTGCGCATTATGGGTGGCAAATTGCGGGAAGACCGCATCCGGAGCATCGAGCAGTTTGCGTGCGCAGGCGACGTAGGCGACATCGGTGTAGATCTTGCGGGTATAGACCGGATAGTCGTCGAGACCGTCAAGCTGGGCGCGCTTGATCTCCGCATCCCAATAGGCGCCCTTGACGAGACGGACCATGACCCGGCGCCCGGAACGACGTGCCAGATCGATAATGTAGTCGAGGACGAAGGGGCAGCGCTTGCCATAGGCCTGCACGACGAAGCCCAACCCGTTCCATCCGGCAAGATCAGGCGCAAAGCAAAGCTCCTCGAGGAGATCAAGCGAAAGCTCCAGCCGGTCGGCCTCCTCCGCGTCGATATTGAGGCCGATATCATAGGTCTTGGCGAGAACGGCCAGCGCCTTGACCTTCGGCAGCAGCTCGCTCATCACCCGGCCGGCCTGCGACCTCACGTAACGGGGATGCAGGGCCGAAAGCTTGATCGAAATGCCCGGGCCGTCATAGATGCCGCGCCCGTCCGACGCCTTGCCGATGGCGTGGATCGCCTTTTCGTAATCCCGGTAATAACGCTCGGCATCGGCGCCCGTCGTCGCGGCCTCGCCCAGCATGTCGTAGGAATAGCGGAAGCCACGCGCTTCCAGCGGCCGGGCGCGCTTCAGCGCCTCCGCGATCGTTTCGCCGGTGACGAACTGCTCGCCCATCATGCGCATTGCCATATCGACGCCGCGACGGATGACCGGCTCGCCGGCGCGCGCGATCAGCCGCGTCAGCGCTGCCGACAGGCTTCGGTCGTTGACCGTCGAGGTGAGCTTACCGGTAACGACGAGCCCCCAGGTTGCGGCATTGACGAACATGGATTTTCCGCCGCCGATGTGGGAGGTCCAGTTACCCTCGGCTATCTTGTCGCGGATCAGCGCGTCCCGGGTTTCGGTATCGGGAATGCGCAGCAGCGCTTCGGCGAGGCACATGAGCGCCACGCCTTCCTGGCTGGAGAGCGAGTATTCCTGCACCAGCCCTTCGACACCGGTCCCCTTGTGCTTGGCGCGCAATGCTTCGATCAGGCTGCGGGCCGTGCTGCGAATGTCATAGCGTTTTGCCTCGGAGACGCGCGCTGCTGCAACGAGCGGCGGCAGGCATTCGGTTTCCGGCCGGCGATAGGCTGCCGTGATGGCCTGGCGAAATTCGGATTGCGGTCGGATCGGTGGAGCAAAGCCGGAAAACGGCGCGCCGTCGGCCGGATCATTGGAGGGGGCGGGGTCGATCGCTGCGTTCAACATGAAAGTACCTATCAATCGAAATGTGGTTTAACGGATGAACGAGATGCCGGGCTCGTCGTCCCACTGTGCATCGTCCGTGCAGGCGGGGCCGGAATATTCCGTCTCTCGCAGCGGGCGGGCATCCGGTCTGTCGCGCTTGAGGGTGAGCGCCGCGGCCACGGCCCTGATCGCCAGCGGCCGGTAGTGAGCGAGCAGGTCCGGCGTCCGATCGTCATCCGCTTCCTTGTTATGCATGTATGATCCCCGTTTTGAGCGCGGCGCGGATACCGATTTCAGCACTCTTCTGCCCGGCCTACAATCTACCACAGCCTCAAATCGCGATCTCACTTGATTTCAGCCGTTTCCAGGCTGTATGAACTTATTAATTCATCCTCGAGAGTTCGAATGGCCGCTGAAACCGACATCTTTAGTGAATTGGACCAGTTCGACAGAAAGATCCTCGCTGCACTCGCCGAGGACGGAAGGCTGTCGATCACCGATCTGGCCGCGCGTGTCGGATTATCGAAGACGCCGTGCCAGATCCGTTTCAAGAGGCTGATCAGCGACGGATATATCGAAGGCTTCAAGGCCATCCTCAATCCGTCGAAAATGCAGCTCGACCATATTGCTTTCGTCGAGGTGAAGCTTTCCGATACCCGCGAGGACGCGCTGAAGAGCTTCAACGATGCCATCAAGAAGATCAGCGAAGTCGAAGAGTGCCATATGATCGCCGGCAGGTTCGACTATCTGCTGAAGATCCGCACGCGCGATATCGGCCGCTACCGCCGCGTCCTCGGCGAGCGCATCTCGACACTGCCCCACGTTGCCAGCACATCGACAAATGTCGCGATGGAAACGGTCAAGGAAGGCTGGGACAAGTCCGGTTCGAGTTTTTCGTGAATTTGTTGTCAGCGATCGGCCCAAAGCAGCTGCGCACACTTTTCGACATCATGCTCTCGCTTTCCGACCGCGTGCGCTCGGCTTCACCGGCACGCTTTTGCCGTACTCTTTCCACCACGCCGTCAAAGCTTCCATGGTGGGACCAAGGCCCCGCGCTTTTTGGGTGATCTCGTATTCGACGCGCGGAGGAACCTCCGCAAAGATGGTGCGGGACACGAGCCCGTCTGCTTCGAGCTCGCGGAGTTGCGCCGTCAGCATGTGTTGGGTAATGCCGGGGATAGCCTTCCTCAGTTCGCCAAACCGGTGGATCCGCTGATGGAGCAGCCACATGATTTCCAGCTTCCATTTGCCGGAGAGCAACGCGAATGCGCGGCGCATCTCCTCATGCATACTGATTTCGCCATCGGCCATAGTCTGGTTTTCCATACTAGCGGCAAGTAATTCATCCTACTTGCAAAGATGGACCTTAGACGACATTTTCCGTCCGTGCATCAGGGGCGCAGTAAAAGGAGCGCCTCCCACATAGAAACCGACAGACTCGACGAGAGGAATGTTGCTGCGTGAGCAGCGACAGGGATGAGCTTATGCTTGAATTTTGCGGATACTGGATCAGCACGGCACTTCTATCCGCGCTCTACCTCGCTTCAGCCTACATGTATGCCACAAAGGGAAAGTGGGTTCGTGAGGCGCTGACGGAACTCGGATATCGCGCGAATAACCTCGTTCCGTTCATGATCATTGTTAAGGTCCTCGGCCCGGTTGCGATCCTTTCGCGCGTCAGCGTCCCGCTCAGCGATCTCGCCTATTCCGGCATCTTCTTTCACCTGCTGCTGTCGGGCCTCGCGCATATCGGCGTTCGAAAACCTGTCGGTGCGCTGCCGGCGGCGATCGGTCTGGCGCTGCTGATCGCCTCGTTCATGACGCAGAACGACGCCCGCGACGTCCCTTCACCTTACGTCCAGGCTGCCGCCCTCTGACGCCTCGACGATTCCCAAGCCTTATCAAATGGAGATACACATGGGTCGACTCAATGGAAAAGTTGCCGTTATCACTGGCGCAAGCCGCGGCATTGGCCGCGCCACCGCAAAGCTGTTTGCGGCCGAAGGCGCGAAGGTCGCAATTCTTTCGCGGACATCCGACGGCGTCGAACGCGTCGTCGCGGATATCGTCGAAGCGGGCGGCACCGCCTTCGGCGTCGTCTGCGACGTCGGTGAAGCCGATCAGATCACGGCCGCGGTGGACAAGGTTGTCGCAACATATGGCCGCATCGACATTCTCGTGAACAATGCTTTCGATGGTTCTGCGGTCTTGTCTTCGGTCATCGAGCTTTCGGTCGAGCAACTGCAACGGAACTTCGACACCGGGCCGATCGCGTATCTGCGCTTCATGCAGGCTTGTTATCCTCACCTGAGAGAAGGCGGAGAAGGGCGGATCATCAACTTCGGTTCGATGGCCGGCACCGTGGGGTTGGCTGGCTATGGTCCATACAACATGGCCAAGGAGGCGGTACGCGCGCTGACGCGCACGGCGGCACGCGAATGGGGTGCCGACAAGATCACCGTGAACAACGTTCTGCCGGTCGCGGACACCTGGGGTGCTGCGGTAAAGGACGTTCCTCCACCGACGAACGCGCTCGCTCGTTTCGGCTCGCCGGAAGACGACATTGCCCCGGTGGTGCTGTTCCTGGCCAGCAAGGATTCCCAATTCATTACGGGATACAGCCTTACCCCCGACGGCGGCGCAATCATCGACAGCGCCCGGTAACAGCCCTCGGCAACCGTCGATGAGCAAGGGGCGTGTCGCGTCCCATTGTCCAGCGGAGCCTCTCCGCAGGAGCGTTGGTTACCTGTGCCGGTAGCGAAAGGCTTCGACGAAGGCGGCGAAA
>NZ_JAPCZO010000084.1:0-874 GCF_025941625.1 Rhizobium acaciae | reverse complement strand
CCGCCGGGGAAGGAAAGCTTCGGCACCGACTGGTAGCCGCCCTCGGTGATGGCACGCGCCCCATAGGACAGCCGCTTGCCGCCCTCGAAGGTGGTGCGGATCGCCGGATGCGTCTTGAAGCGCTGGAACTCCTCGAAGGGATAGAGATAGGGGTTCTTGTAGTTCAAGTGGACGACGAAGCCGACGGCCACCAGATTGTCTTCCAGGTGATAGAGGAAGGAGCCGCCGCCGGTCTTCATGCCGAGCGGCCAGCCGAAGGAGTGCTGCACCAGGCCCGGCCGATGGTTTTCCGGCTTGACCTGCCAGAGCTCCTTGATGCCGATGCCGAATTTTTGCGGTTCGCGGTCCTTCGAAAGATCGAACTTGGCAATCAGCTGCTTGGCGAGCGAGCCGCGCACGCCCTCGCCGATCAGCACATATTTGCCGAGCAGTTCCATGCCGCGGGTATAGTTCGGGCCGGGCTCGCCGTTCTTCTCGATGCCCATGTCGCCGGTGGCGACACCGATCACCGCGCCCTCGTCGTTGTAGAGCACTTCGGTTGCAGCAAAACCCGGATAGATCTCGACGCCGAGTTCTTCGGCCTTGGTCGCCAGCCAGCGACAGACGAGCCCGAGCGAGACGATGTAGTTGCCGTGATTGTTCATCAGGGGCGGCATCAGCACATTCGGCAGGCGAACGGAGCCGGCGGGGCCGAGCAGCAGGAAGTGATCGGCGCTGACCCTGGTCTTGAAGGGATGATCGGCCTCGTCGCGCCAGCCGGGCAGCAGCCGGTCGATGCCGATCGGGTCGACGACGGCGCCAGAGAGGATATGCGCGCCAACTTCCGCGCCCTTCTCCAGCACGACGACGGAGAGTTCCGGATTGACCTGCTTCA
>NZ_JAPCZO010000083.1:0-889 GCF_025941625.1 Rhizobium acaciae | reverse complement strand
GCTCTCCATTATTTCCGGGGAACCGTTTAACCCGGCCCACTCAGATCGTCGCTTCAGGATCATCCTTTCCGACTACGTTACCCTCGTCTTTTTTGAAAGGATTGTGGAGCGTGCGGCGCGTGAAGCTCCCGCCGTCAGCTTCGAATTTCGGCCTCCCACCGACGACAACGTGGACCTTCTCCGACGCGGCGACGTCGATCTTCTAATTCTTCCTGAAATTTTCATATCGAACGCTCATCCTCGAACGAAATTGTTCGACGATGTACACGTGTGTGTAGGCTGTCGCTCAAACAAACAGCTGTTACAGCCACTTACAATCGAAAGATACATGTCGATGGGGCACGCTGCGGTGAATTTCGGGAATACCCTCAGGCTAGGGATCGAGGAACAGTATTTGCGCGAGCACGGTCTCGAGAGACGTATCGACGTCCTCGTACAGGGCTATAGCATGCTCCCGCCGATAGTTTCAGGGACCAAGCGTATAGGAACCATGCCCTTACGGCTGGCACAGCATTTCGAAAAGACACGGTTGCCCCTCCGAATCGTTGAGCTTCCGCTGCCACTACACCTTCCATTCACCGAGGCCGTGCAATGGCCCGCGCTTCACAACAGTGATCCGGCAAGCCTCTGGATGCGCGAAATGCTATTCGAAGAGGCGTCTCGTATGGTTTCGCCGCGTGCCACGGCCGAGCCTCTCGTCAACCCGGCCCAGCACGAGTATAGTCTGGCCCACCTCTGATCCGCGAACTTCATCGGAGCCCGGACAGTAGAGTTGGCGGCGTGGCACCCTTGCTGGCGAGACGCGTCAATTCTGCCGGTACGGTTGTCCCCTCCCCGCAGCATTGGCGGCCGCGTCGATCACGGAGGAATATCTGTCTGGATCGCCCCG
>NZ_JAPCZO010000082.1:0-1030 GCF_025941625.1 Rhizobium acaciae | reverse complement strand
TATGTCGACCCGAACTTCTCGGGCCGCGACTGGAATCTGGCGACCGCCATGGTCATCAAGGGTGATGCGCTGGTGCAGGTGATGGGCGACTGGGCCAAGGGCGAATTCGTCGCCGCCAAGAAGACGCCTGATACCGACTTCCTGTGCTACCGTTTCCCCGGCACCGACGGCAGCGTGGTCTACAACTCCGACATGTTCGGCATGTTCAACGTTCCAGACGACCGCAAGGCGGCCCAGGTGGCGCTGGCCACCGCAACGCTGTCGAAGAGCTTCCAGTCGGCCTTCAACGTCGTCAAGGGTTCGGTACCGGCCCGTACCGACGTTCCCGATACCGACTTCGACGCCTGCGGCAAGAAGGGTATCGCCGACCTGAAGGCAGCGAACGAAGGCGGCACGCTGTTCGGCTCGCTGGCGCAAGGCTACGGCGCTCCTCCGGCCATCGCCAACGCCTACAAGGATGTCGTCTCGAAGTTCGTCCACGGCCAGATCAAGACCTCCGACGAAGCCGTCAAGCAGCTCGTCCAGGCGATCGACGACGCTCGCTGAGACCACGTGTGATGACAAATGCTTCCCCGCGTGCTCCGCGGGGAAGCTTCAGGCTCCGCGCCGATCATGCGCGGACAATCATGCCCGGACAATGATGGAGAGCCGATCATGCCCGATATGATGCAGGGCCGATTGTGGGGAGGAGATGACATTCCATGAGCACTGTTGCGACCACCGATCCGGTCTTGACGCCGCGGCAATCGACGGGGATCTCGTTGAGGGGCCGGCTGCAGGATGCGCTGCCGAAGATCGTGCTGGCGCCGAGCTTCGTCATCACCATCATCTTCGTCTACGGCTTCATCGTCTGGACGGCCTATCTGTCGTTCACCAATTCCAAGACCTTTCCCTCCTATGCGCTGACGGGGCCACGCGCCTATCAGCGGCTGTGGCGCTGGACCTTCGAGAGCGATCCGCCGTCTTCCTGGTATACCTCGATCACCAACATGGCGATCTTCGGCTTCCTCTATGTCGGCATCTGCCTGGC
>NZ_JAPCZO010000081.1:0-1064 GCF_025941625.1 Rhizobium acaciae | reverse complement strand
GGCGCGGTCGGCATGGCGGATCGTCGATATTATGGTTGATGGTGACAGCGTCGAAGGAATTGGATGCTTGTCAAAATGTGCTGAACGTCAGCACGGCGGAGAACACCAGCAGGGTTGCGGATCCGCATCGCCGAGCCACCAACGGCATTTGTTTTTCACTTCCCAGAACAATTCTGCCTGTCGACAGCCAGATCGAGGATGCGAAAAGGACAACGAAGGCGAGGGCCGCGGTCGCGGCCATCCCCGACACATCCTGCGCGTCGGGCATCATCGTGAGCCCGATGATCAGCGCCTTGGGATTCAATAGTGTCGTGATCGCCAACTGCCGTACAGTCACAATCTCGGCTGGACTGGATCCAACGCCCCAGAGGCGCAGCGCGAGATAGAATACCCAGGCTGCGGAGGCAAGCTTGACGCTTTGCGCGACCAGAAGGTGCGCATGGAGAAGGGGACCGGCCAGGCCGGAAGCCGGAACGACAATGGCTAGATAGGCGGACACGACCGTACCAAGCAGCACGATCGCACGCCCGGCGGTCAGCCCCTGGGAGGCCATCGCCAATATTGCGTTGGTCGGCCCAGGCAAGATGAGAAGCGCAAAAACGCCGGCTGCGAAAGATAGGAGATGCACTGCTTCGGTCCCTCGGTTCCGCCAGCTTTTTTGCATGGTCAGCCTCCTCCGTCGTTGACAAAGGTCATTTTGCAGCCGGAACATTCTCGTTGCTTGGCCGTTATTGCGAGTTAGCTTAGAGGTGCCGCCATGCCTCGCATGATCAGCTTCATACTCACTCGATTGGCCACGGGGTTTGCAATTGGATGCGCTGTGGGGTTCGTGGTTTGGCAGAACGGTCTTTTGTCCTCAACCTCCACGGCAGGTACTCCTGAGAATTACCTCGCCCAGGGGCTGTTCATTTATTTCTTCGCGAGCACGATGAGCATGGGCTACCTGGCTACAGCGCTACTGCTGGAGGAAGAGTAGCCGCTTTGATCCCCATCACACATAAGATGCGATGAAATCTGTGATGGCCGACGGTCTTGCTCAAGCAACCATCCGCGCCAATGCGCAG
>NZ_JAPCZO010000080.1:0-1073 GCF_025941625.1 Rhizobium acaciae | reverse complement strand
CATACGGCCGATGGCGCAAAAGAAGTTACCGTCTGGTGCTCCAACGACTATCTCGGCATGGGCCAGCATCCCAAGGTGATCGAGGCGATGAAGAACGCCATCGACCACTGTGGCGCGGGTGCGGGAGGCACCCGGAATATTTCTGGCACCAACCATCACCACGTCGTGCTCGAACGTGAGCTTGCCGATCTGCACGGCAAGGAAGCGGCACTGATCTTCACATCAGGCTATGTTTCCAACTGGGCGGCGCTCGGCACGCTCGGTGCGAAGATCCCCGGGCTCATCATCTTCTCTGACGCTATGAACCATGCCTCGATGATCGAGGGTATTCGCCACGCCAAGTGCGACAAGGTGATCTGGAAGCACAATGACGTGGCCGATCTCGAAGCCAAGCTCGCTGCCGCCGATCCGAAGGCGCCGAAGCTGATCGCCTTCGAGAGCGTCTATTCGATGGACGGCGATATCGCCCCGATCAAGGAGATCTGCGACCTCGCCGACAAATATGGCGCGATGACCTATCTCGACGAAGTGCATGCCGTCGGCATGTACGGCCCGCGCGGCGGCGGCATTGCCGAACGCGAGGGGCTGATGGACCGTCTGACCGTCATCGAGGGCACGCTCGGCAAGGCCTTCGGCGTCATGGGCGGCTATATCGCCGCGTCGACGGCGCTTTGCGATTTCATCCGTTCGTTTGCCTCCGGCTTCATCTTCACCACCGCGCTGCCGCCGGCACTTGCCGCCGGCGCTGTTGCCTCGATCCAGCACCTGAAGGTCAGCCAGTTCGAGCGCGCCCGCCATCAGGATCGTGTCCGCAAGCTGAGAGCACTGCTCGACCAGCGCGGCATTCCGCATATGCCCAATCCGAGCCATATCGTGCCGGTGCTGGTCGGCGATGCGGCCAAGTGCAAGTGGATCTCCGATCTGCTGCTCGACAATTGCGGCGTCTATGTCCAGCCGATCAACTATCCCACCGTGCCGAAGAAGACCGAGCGCCTGCGCATCACGCCGACGCCGCTGCATTCCGACGCCGATATCGCCCATCTGGTCGAGGCGCTGCATTCGCTCTGGTCGCG